>CAXDRT010000007.1:0-32869 GCA_963991835.1 uncultured euryarchaeote | reverse complement strand
GGCACTTTGGATATGGGTTGCCGATTGGCGGCGTAGTCGCTACCGATACTGAATATGGTGACTTCGGTGGTGCGATTTCACCGGGTGGTGTTGGTTTTGACATCAATTGCGGTGTCCGAATGCTCGCACTTGATGCAACTGAAAACGACATTCCAAATCTCAAAAAACTAGCTGGAAGATTAGCGGGCCGGATTCCGGCAGGTGCGTCAGGTAAAGGTGGTGTCGCGATAACTATGGCCGACCTTGATAACCTCATTCAAGGGGGCGCATCTGCAGCGGTTGAACTCGGTTATGGCTATGACGAAGATTTGAAAAATATTGAATCGAATGGCATACTCCATACAGAAGAAGCCGAAATCTCACAACGTGCAAAGGAACGTGGACTTCGTGCACTTGGGACGTTGGGCAGCGGAAATCATTTTCTTGAACTCCAAACTGTTGGAAAAACAGTTGACAAGGAAACTGCCGATAAATGGGGATTGTATGATGGGCAACTTGTCGCTATGATTCATTCTGGTTCGCGTGGCCTCGGCCATCAAGTATGCAGCGACCATGTCAGGAGTCTTGAAAGACGATACAAGCAGCAAGGAGATATCTGGGTTGATCAAGAGTGGGGGTATGAAATCGCTGACCGTCAACTTGCCTCAGCACCTTTTCATTCCCCTCAAGGTCAAGCCTATTTTGATGCGATGAATGCTGCTGCTAATTTCGCCTTCGCGAACCGAAGTACTCTCGCTCACCGCTTGCGTGAAGTGTTACGTTTAGAACTCGGCGTCGATGGAGAAGCCAAGACCTTGTATGATGTAGCACATAATATTGCAAAAGTTGAGACTCACGAAATTCATGGTGAAAATTGTGTTTGTTGTGTACACAGAAAGGGGGCAACTCGTGCTTTCAGTGGAGACAGTGCAGATATGGCAGGAACGGATAGAACATCAGGACAGCCAGTTCTTATTCCAGGTGATATGGGAACCGGTTCATGGGTAATGGCAGGTCCTAAAATTGGACAAAATATTGCTTTTGGTTCATCATGTCATGGTGCTGGACGAGCACTTTCAAGAAGCAAAGCAAAGCAAACCATCGATGGTAAGGCTTTGAAACTGGAACTCGAAAAGAAAGGCATAAGGGTTCACGCTTCGACTCCAAATGTTCTCTCTGAAGAAGCTCCTGATGCATACAAAGATGTTGACGACGTAATCGATTTAACGGAAAAGGCTGGACTTGCTCGGCCAGTCGTCCGTCTCAATCCGCTTGCAGTTATCAAAGGATAATCACATGCAGTAATTATTTCCAGGCTGACCCGGTATTGTTGGTGCAGCACCACTATGCACACCATCTGGCTCTTCGCAAATAACGCTTAACAGCGTGTTTACAAGGTCTTTCAATTCATCAACTTGGCTTTGAAGATCACGAACTCGTTGCCGCATCTCCACTTTGTTTTCTTGCTCTCGCTCCATAATATCCCATCCAGAGAAGTTGCCTTCTCCGAACCAATATTTGTAAAAATCACCTTATAGCCTTTGAGTATATTCTGAGCCTTCAAAGGTACTTTTGCGGTATTAATGAAAGACGCGAAGCGGTTATAATCAATGTATTGGTCGCCGTATTACTGCCACCGTGGCTTAGCGGTATAGCACCTCATTGGTAATGAGGAGGTCGCGAGTTCAATTCTCGCCGGTGGCTCCACTCACTAAACAGGAATTTAGAGGCATAACTTCCCCTAAACATTAAGAGGCTTCTTTACCTACTTTCAGATGAAGAAGGCAACTTCTTCGGATGGGATGGGAATGAAAGAATCTACTGAAAAGAAGGCCGATATGCGTGAACGAGTCAAGGAATTACAGACACAAGTTGATGATCTGAAAGAACTTGTAAATACCTTACTATCAGTCATTGTTGAAGAACCAGACGGAGTTCACTCAGGTGCAGCTCCAACATCTGGTCAACCAATGGCAAATATGTGCATGTGATTATCCTTTAATCACCGCTATTGGCTCTAAGCGAAGAACAGGTCTTGCTAGGTTTGCTGAATAAGTATTTTCGATTACATTGTCGACATTCTTGTAAGCAGCAGGGGCTTCTTCTGAAAGTATATTTTTCGTTGCAGCATGAACAATTACTCCTTGCTCATTGAGTTCATTTCTTTGAATCTCTGGGTCGATTGTTTTTCTGGCAACTGTTCGAGACATTGCTCTTCCTGCACCATGGCATGCACTTCCAAAAGCCATATTTTGTCCGCTTACTGGACCTGCCATGATCCATGAACCTCTCCCCATATCTCCAGGGACAAGTACTGGCTGTCCAGTTTGTTTGAAAACATCATGAGCGCCCATTTTATCGCCACTGAATGCTCTTGTCGCTCCTTTACGATGGACAACGCATGTACAGTTCACACCGTGAATCTGATGATCTTCTATCTTCGCTATATTGTGAGATACGTCATAAATTGTAGTTAAATCAACAGCATTGCCAAGTTCTGCTTTCAATCCAAGACATAAACGATGAGCCAGTACGGCACGATTTGCAAAGGCATAATTGGCAGCTGTTTTCATATCGTTCAGGTATGATTGTCCTTCCTTTGAATGAATTGGGGCTGCAGCTAACTGTCGGTCTGGCAATTCATACCCCCATTCTTCGTCAACCCAGTACCCGTTACGTTGCTTAAGTCTCATCTCAAGGTTATGGATATGGTCGCTGCACACTTGATGTCCCAATCCACGTGATCCAGAATGAATCATAGCAATGACTTGATCTGATTCTAAACCCCATGCACGAGATGTGTCCTCATCAGCAATTTCAGAGACTCTTTGAAGTTCAAGGAAGTGATTTCCACTTCCCAAGGTTCCCAGAGCCCTTAAGCCCCTATTTTTTGCACGTTCAGTGATCGATACTTCATCGATTTCGAAGGAACCATCAGATTCCACGGTTCCTTTTGCATGATAGGCACTTACGTCAATGGTATCGAGTTCATCTAAACCGCCCCGTAGGACTGATTCAAGTTGTTGTGAGGTCATCTTCACTCCACCTTTTCCTGAACCGCCTGCTGGAATTCTTCCGTTCAATCTCGATGCGAGTTTCGTAAGATTTGGAATCTCATCCACACTCAAGTTGAGGGCAACGGCCCGAACGCCGCAATTTATGTCAAATCCAACCGCACCTGGCGAAATACTGCCTCCTTGTTCTCCATGATTTACATCTGTTGCTACAACACCGCCTATCGGTAAGCCGTATCCATAATGCCAATCTGCCATGCCCCAAGCAGTCCCAACAATTCCTGGGAGTTGTGCTGCATTGAGTAATTGCTTAGGCCCTCTCCCATCTTGATATGATTCAATTTCATTCATCGTTGCAATGAGGGCAGCATCAACTTTCATTTTTCCAAATGCCTTGATTCGAACGACACCAGGAGTGGAAGTATCCACATGGTTCATCCACTCAGGGTCCATGGTTGTGGTTCAACATCATTCATTTGATGATTTCCGATATTTTGCCAATATTTGTGGGAGGATTGAAAGCAAAGACGAACACCCCCAAGAACGAGGGCGTCCTATGGGTTTACCTGCGATTGACTTAGCAGTTTTTCATGAAAACGGCTATTTTAGAAAACAATGTACCATTACCGAACTTTGGTTTTGGACGTGTGATCCAAGTCGGGAAACTTGCGGAGACACGCACCAAGATGAGTATACATTTATCGGAAAACCGCTCATTGCAGGCTTTGATCAGCGTGGGAAAGAACTGAAAGATTCTATGCGTGAAGCGTTTTTATCATTCTTTGAATCATCCGAACATCACAGAGTTGAGCCCTATCCAGTCCTCGCACGTTGGAGAGATGATATTCATCTTACAATTGCATCGATCGCTGATTTCCAACCGCATGTCACTTCTGGAGAAGTTCTTCCACCTGCGAATCCACTCACCATTTCACAACCATGTATTCGCTTAACTGATGTTGATGCCGTTGGACGTTCTGGACGTCACTTAACCACATTTGAAATGATGGCGCATCACGTGTTTAACCGACCTGATGAGGGAGAATCTTACTACTGGATGGAAGAATGTGTCACCTATTGTCATTCTATGTTGACTGAAACTTTTGCAATCGACGCTCAAGAAATCACCTATGTTGAGAATCCATGGTGTGGAGGCGGTAATGCAGGTGCCGCAGTTGAAGTCATCGTTGGAGGTTTGGAACTTGCAACCCTTGTTTTCATGAATCTTGAAGAATCTCCAGATGGCGAAATTGAACTCAAGGGAGATCGTTACAAGGAAATGCCATTGCAAATTATTGACACAGGGTACGGGCTTGAGCGATTTTGTTGGGCTGCAGCAGGTACGCCTACAATCTATGAGGCCATTTATCCACAAACCGTTCAATGGCTCAAAGAGATGAGTGGATTTTCCACTGTTGCAAAACAATGGCCTGATTTAGATTTGAATCTTCTCTTAGGAGAAATGAGTCGATTGAACGGTATTATGAATATCGAACCTGGTGTTGATGCAGACGAACTATCACGATTATTTATCGGGAGATTGAAGGACAGAAATGTCAACATTACAAAAGAACAGTTTATCGGAATTACGGAACCTCTGTCTCGTATCTATGCAATCCCTGATCACCTGCATGCTCTTTGCCACATGCTTGGTGATGGTTTGGTTCCTTCGAATGCCAAAGCTGGGTACCTTGCACGAATGTTGGCTCGTAGAATCCTTCGAATGCGTGATGATTTGGGGATTGAAATTTCACTTTCTGAAATGATTCAGCATCATCTTGAAATCAATATGAGCGGCCATGAAATGAAGCAAACAAAAGATGGCTTGATCACAATCATGGAGTTAGAAGAGAGCCGATACAAAGAAGTTCTTCGTAAGGGTTCCAACCTGATTCAACAAGAACTTAGATCCATCGATTCAACCTCTGAAGAGCTTCCTGATGAACTTTTATTCAAACTTAATGATTCACACGGATTACCTCCTGATATGGTTATCAACATTGCGAAGAACAATGGATGGAATCACCTTCGTCTTCGCACTGGATTTTCTGCTGAAATGGCTCAAAGACATGCGGTTATGGCGAAACAAGCAGCTTCGAGTACAGTTCAACAAGAGATTGTCGAAGACCTTCCAAATGTACCGACTACGGTTCCACTGTACTACGAGGACGCTCAGCAACGCTCCTTCGATGCAAGCGTACTTGCATCATTGCCTTTGATTGAAGGTATGGGGCCAGAAAATGCAACCCATGCAATCGTCTTAGCTGAATCTTGTTTTTATCCAGAAGGCGGGGGCCAAGAAGGGGATTATGGTTCTCTTTCTACTGATGCTGTCACTCGTAACGTACTCGATACCCAAAAAGTTGGAGATTTGATTATTCATTTATGCGATGGTCCCCTCTCGACAGGGGATTTAGTGCATGGAACAATTGACTGGAAGCGACGTAAGCAATTGATGGATCATCATACTTCTGTACACATTGTAGGGGGTGCCGCTCGCAGGATTCTCGGGCCACACATATACCAAGCAGGGGCGAACAAATCAGTCGAACTGGCTCGTTTAGACATTACTCACTATCGACGTCTAAACAGAGATGATTTAGATGCCATTGAAATTCTTGCGAATGAAGTACTTGGACTTGTTTCGCGTACAGAAAAAACTGTTCTTGCTCGTCATGAAGCGGACAAAAAGTACGGATTTGATCTGTATCAGGGCGGTGCTCCGAAAGGAAATAGCATTCGTGTCTTGAGAATTTCAGATCATGATGTGCAAGCATGTGGGGGGACTCATCATGATGAACTTGGTCAGATTGGTTCGATTCGAATAATACGTTCAACTGCAGTTCAAGACGGTGTTGAACGGCTTCACATTGTTGCTGGTGACGCAGCTCTTCAATACGCACGTTCTCAAGATTCGATACTAAGAGAAACATCCGAGACCTTTGGAATAACCAATGAAGATTTACCCAAAACTGCTGAACGATTCTTCGGAGAATGGAAAGATCAAAAGAAGAGAATTGAACAACTCGAAGCAGAAATAGTTCGATTGAGAACGTCAGGAGGGGGAGATGATTCGCTTGAAATTGATGGAGTACGTATTGTAGCCATGGAACTTGACGGTAACTTGAAGCAACTCACTTCCATGCTTCAGGAATTGACTCGAGATGCCTCGAAGCCAACACTCGCTATCCTAGGCTCGCGTGAAGGAGGGGGTAAGTTGATGGTTGCTTGTACTGAAGGGACAATAGCCTCAGAACGGTATAATGCAGTTGAAATCCTTCGTTCGATTATCCCTCACATAAACGGTGGCGGCGGCGGTCGCCCAACCATGGCCCAAGGTGGTGGGTCAAATCCTGATGGATTGGATGATGCTTTGCAAGCTGCAAAGGATTTACTTCAATCTTGAGCAACAATTGATTCGATTGCGATATGGTCGAATTCAGATACCGCATTGGCCAATGCCTCTACAGGCGAGAACCACTTTGCTTCTGCAATCTCACCTTCCTTCAATGTTAATTCTGTAATCTCCCCATTCCATTTTGAAAAGTATGTGAAACTCATGAAGGATATCCCGTCTCGATGGAAGGATCTTTGAGTAATAATTGGTTTTCTATCATCAACCTTTAGAGAAATTCCGAGTTCTTCGTATGTCTCTCTAACACATCCTTGTGATGGCTCTTCGCTATGGTTCATATATCCTCCAGGCAATGACCAGTATCCTTTGAAATAGCCACGTTCAACTTTAGCCATTAGCACTTCTTTGTGCTCGTTTTGTATGATTACTTTGGAAACAAGCCTATGGATGGATCGATAGACAGCCTCACGAGCGATTGGGTGGACTGCATTGTCGGAGATGACTTCATCTTTCCAAGTCCAGTGCGAGGGCCAATCAATCTTAGGCATTCCATGAATTACTTTGAATTTTAATTGGTTGAAATTGATATCTGTCGTTCGTTCCTCATCCCATTGAATATTCATTTGTTCAATCTCTTCTTTTGTTGGAAAGCGGAGTCCATTTGACGTGTCGTTTCGACCCATAACACATGGCTGTGGTCCTATACCAGAATCATTTACGAGTAGCAACTTGCCATCGTGTTCCAAGTAAACAACTTCTGGGGGATGCATGGTTAACCGTATATCCTCTCCCTCATCAAATCTCGTCTAAACCAGCGTGAGGTTTGAAGTAGATGCTTTGCCACCACGAGTCATGCAGGTCGAAGATATCCGTCCCAGTGGTTGGGCATGCGCCTACCTTGTCAGCAATGGTGAAGATGCGATTTTAATCGATCCGGTTTGGGATCATATTGAACACTATGAAACAGTTCTTAAAAATCGTGAACTAACTCTTATTGCTTGTATGGCTACTCATACTCATGCTGATCACATTACTGCATGTTTTTCCCTGTCAAGAAACAAAGATATCCCTTTCATCATGTGGAAAGACACAGCGTCCCTTGGCGTAACGCTCTACGTTGATGAATCAACTGAACTCAATATTTCTGGAATTGATTTTTCATTCCATCATGTTCCAGGACATACCCAAGATTCAATGATTATCGAAACCAATAATCATATTTTTACGGGCGATTTCTTCTTCAATGGGGAAGCAGGAGTGGGCAGAGATGATCTACCGAGCGGTCGATTAGAACAACACTGGTCTTCCCTAGAAGTTCTCAAACGTTTTTCAGATGATGCTCTTGTTTGCAGTGGTCATGAACCCCCGAATACTGAACTTCAAACCCTTGGTTGGAATCGAAAGAATAATCCTATCTTGGCTATGAAATCATTTGAGGAGTTTGAGCTCTGGCAGAATGAATCTGCGGAAAAATTGGGTTCTGTGTCAAAAATAAAAGTTGCATTACCTGCAAATATTTTTGCAGAAATTCCAGACGAAATTCCATGGTTGTAGTATTCACAAACATACCAAACACCTTTGAAGTTCCTTTGATGCCACCAACCATGAGTCGAACATCTTCCAGTCGTCTATTCACGGTGTTTTTCCTTCAATTCATCTTTTTGATATCTCTCGGTTCTCCTCTGGCTCAGGGTACAAATCCATACGGAGATTTAGAAAAAATGGATTCTGCTCTCGAAGAGGCGCTTGCAAGAAATGGTGATGATTCCATCCTGCACGAAGTTATTTTCCAACTCAAATCTCCAGTGACTTCGAAAGATTTGGATTACATCGAAGCAGTCGGTGCAGTACATCTACACGAAGCAGTTCTAATCGACGGGGGACTCTTGGAAGCTACATCTGATACCGTTCGAAAACTATCGCTTTGGGACAGAATTGAATATCTTGAACTTAACCGTGAACTTGATTTCTTTTATCTCCCTTCAGAATGGGGCGGACCTACTGATCCTGGGGTAATGATGCATGAGACGACTCACGTTGTAAGAGCAACTGATGCTTGGCACAGAGTCATTGTCGATACCGATGGCAAGGTCGAATTTGAAACAGATTTGGCCTTCTCAGAATGGGATGGCGACGGAACGGCGATTGTCGATCTCGATACTGGTGTCGATGCAGGACATCCTGACTTCGACTATCTTGAACCTTGGACTGGAGAGAAAGTCATTTACTCAGCAAAATGGGATGGTGTCTGGACTGAGACCACAAACTCTGACACTTCTTCGGGCCATGGAACACACGTCGGTGGCACCATCGCAGGAAATGGTGATGCGTCCGCTGGCAGGAGAGCTGGTGTTTCCAAAGGTGGACAACTTGTAGCTCTAGGTACAGGGGACGGCGCATCTATCTTTGCTGCTGAACAAGGTCTCGAGTGGACGTATCAACATTCAGTTCCTTCACAGAATCCATACCACATCCGTGTTGTATCAAATTCTTGGGGAACTGACGGTGATTATGATCCAAATGGTGCAGTGGCAACTCTCACGGATATGTTAACCTATGACAACGGTGTTGCAGTCATCTTTGCAGCATCCAATTCAGGAGGGTCTGGAGGTGGTGGAGAATGCAGTGGTGACTTACGTACAAATGTGTATGCAAATACACCGTCTGCAATATCTGTTGCCGCATTAACACACGATGGTTCTGCAGTTACTTCTTTCTCTTCTCGAGGTTGTATGAACCAACAACACACCTGGCCTGACGTAGGTGCTCCTGGCCGTGACATCTGGGCTACAGCCCCCCGAGGTACCGCAATCGATGCGAGCACAAAGTTACAGGGCGATTTGTATTACATGTCCATTTCAGGAACTTCCATGGCAACTCCTCACGTTGGTGGAATGGCTGGTTTAATTCTTGAAATTGCCCCATCTCTAGGCGTAGCAGACTATCATCGCGATGATCACGATGAAGGATCAAGTCTTGTAGGAGGAGATGGAACTGCTGCGTATAGCCAATTTGAAGACTGGGACACAGCCAATTTTTCTCGAGTTCATGAATTAGAATTGATTCTTGAACTAACTGCTACCTATGAAGGCATGGCGAATTCATGTGAAGACGGTAATGCAGATGATGGATGCAATGATATCCCCGAAGAGTGTTATCGAAGTTCGACAGGTGAATGTCATGACTGGAGACTTGGACATGGATTGACTGATGTTGATGCGGCAGTCGCTCTTGCACGAACACTGCAACTTATGCGTGACCAAGACGGAGATGGTTTAGTTGAATATCCAGAGTACACTGTCTGGGATGCCTGGGATATATACGAATCAATGCTTGTTGAGAAGACTATACCAGTTAATACTGACAGGTTACATCATGGCTGGAAAGGGGATTGGAATCATTTCAATAATGGCGCAAGCGGTGCAGTCTACTACACAGAAGACTCACATTATGTCTGGATTCCTAACGGAACAACCCAACTTGAAGCACGTTTTATTCCAACTGAATTCGATATAGACACCGCTCAGGCTGGTGCTCTTCAACTTGAGATTGATTTGGGAGAAGATGGTAGTAATGACGCCCAAGGAGCCTGTTCTCGTGTATCTGATGCTTGGATCTGTGACCTGGATGTCGATTCATCTGTTTGGAATACATGGGCCCATTTCGACATAACAGGACAAGCTGCAACTCTTCTGGGTATCATTAATGATCCTGAATTCTTTGAATCCCGCATACCTTACACCGTCGACGTTACGTTGACACTGGACCTTAGTGAGCCAGTTGATATCTCGTTTGAGCAACGTCCTGATTTCTATTCAGATCTTGACCCTGCAATTCCCTCTGAAAACTATAACAGTGAATATGACGGTATGCTTACATTCACAAGGCCTGCTTATGATCAACAAGCAGTATTTTCCTTGATTGTACCGAAAGAAGTTGTTGAAGAAAGTGAATCTGATGGATTTTTCTCTGCCCTTGGCGATGTATTTTCTGAATATTGGGGTGTTGCAAGTTTCTTCTCTATGTTCATGCTTATAGCAGCAGTCGGACTTGGTTACCTCATTCGTTCATCTCGTATAGATGAGCCAAAAGTTTTGATTTCATCGACAATGGATGCAGAATTAATTGAAGATTAAATTGGATTTTGAGGTGCCTCTTTCGGCTGGTTACTTGGCATTGAGTCAAGATCTTCAAAGGTCATCTGGCCTGTATGAATCTCTTCAATCTCTTGTAATCGCTCTGCCATTGGTTTGCGGACAATGAATTCAATACGTCCCTTTGAGCGTGTCAAATCATAAGATAGAGGATCGAGTTCTTCAATCACTTGCTCCTCAAAGGATCGTTGAATCTTTTTCCCTCTCCACACAGAATAGCCCCATTGATAGGCAATGCCTACAATTGCTGCCCCGTATAATACTGCCAGGACAGTTGTTGCGAAGAGAGCAGGATTCCCTCCTCTCGATTCTTCCAATAGATCACGTCCAAGCAGGAAAACAAGCCCCACTCCTACAAGGGGCTTGAGCAATGATTCAACCCATTGATCGATGGGAATCAGGCGTCCCTTTGCAGGATCTACGAAGACTAAATCTGTTTCAAAAGCAGTCGATAAAACTCCAACAAGTGCAAGTAATCCAATATACAGTAACGATGCGAGTATTATCTCGATACTGAAATCATCCAATTTGAAAACCCAATGAATAATCAACCAAGCAAATAATCCAAGGAAAACACCTCTTGGTACTTTGTGGAAATGTTCGAGGTGTTGAGAAAATTCAGTGTAACTTCTCTCACTGGATTGGTTTCCTCTATGGGATTGAGGAATGTGAATAATTTGCCAATGCATACCCTGTTCGACTGCACCCAATCCACGTATCAATACACGCTGTCGGATGAGAACAAATTCGACGAGGAGAATAACTGGTAATCCGACGATCATGACTGGGAGAGCAACGATAAAAGCAAGCGGGAAGATGATGAGCGCTGGTAATATTAAGAAGTGTGTAATTGACAATGGATTCAGAATATCCGCCTCTATGAGGCGTTGTCTAGAGGGTGTTAGTCGTAAACTTCGAGCAATATCATTCAACGCATGTCGATAACTTTCTATTTGCCTACCCGCATCAATAATCTGCCGAACGGTTGTTCGGTATTCTGATTCTTCATGTCCTCCCCCAATCCAGAATCGCCATATGAATCGTAGAGGTATTGCTCCAACAACAGGGACCGCCAATATGCCCAGCGCCCATATCAGCGCTTGAATATCAACTTCGGTTGCCATGTGCTCACTCAACCTGTCGTGTTGTCTCTTCGATTTGAATCCATTGTGAAGAATGAATATTATCCCAAGGTTCTAACACCGTATCGAAGAGTCATTTGTATATGCGCAGAATTGCCGTTACAGATGGTATGGCTGACGAAGCAGTAAAAAAATTGGAACAAGCAGGCTGCGAGGTTGTTCGTCAATTTATTGAACGTGAAGATTTACTTGATGGCGCTTTGGCTGAATTTGATGCAGTTATTGTTCGAAGTGCAACAAAGATTACCAAAGAAGTTCTTGAAGCAAGTTTGCCTCGCCTGAAAGTAGTTGCAAGAGCAGGTGTTGGTGTTGATAATATCGATCTTGAAGCATCATCATCTCATGGGATTCCAGTCGTAAATGCTCCAAGAGCAAGTACCCAAAGCGTGGTTGAACTTACAGTTGCACATTTGCTTGGCTCTCTCCGCTACATTCCCACCGCAGATCGTTCCCTTCGTTCTGGTGCATGGGCGAAAAAAGAGTTAACTGGAACCGAACTCTTCGGAAAAAGGCTAGGGCTCATCGGCTTCGGGCGAATTGCTCAAGGCGTTGCTCGAGTTGCTCAAGCATTTGGAATGGAAGTGCATTCGTATGACCCTTATCTCCCAAATGCAGTGGCCAAGAAATTTGATGTATCGATGCATAAATCCGTTGATAGTTTGTTCAAGCGCTGCACTCACATTTCGATTCATTGTAACCTTACGGATGAAACTCGGCACCTCGTTGATTCAGAAAAGATTTCAATGATGCCTGGCAAAGACCCGAATAATTTACCCTGTGGAAATCACATCGTAAACTGTGCAAGGGGGGGAATCGTAGATGAAGAAGCGGCATTAGAGGCACTTGACAATGGACAACTTTCATCGCTCGCACTCGATGTGTTTGAAACTGAACCTGTTGATCCCTCTTCTTCTCTTCTTCAACATCCGCATTTCCATGGTACTCCGCATATAGGTGCTGCAACAATTGAGGCCCAACGTCGTGTTGGTTTGGACATTGCAGACGCAGTTCTTGTTGTGCTGAATGGTTCGTTACCAGAAACAACTGTGAATCGTTCTTCGCTTTCTTGATTCCATTTTCACTTTGCGAGTGGTGTGGTCGTAAGTCTTGCCTTACAGATGAAGTCCCGAAAACATGGGTCGTACAGTACCAACTTGGAGAGGTCGTGTTGAACAGGAAATAGAGCGCCTTGTGCCCTATCGAAGAGCACTTTCATCCGAAGATTCTTGCAACTTCGATCTGATGTTAAACGATGTTCGCTATCGCCGAGCTGCAGGAGGGATGCTTCCTGCACAAGAAGAATGGAAGCCAATGCTTCTTTCCATGCTTTTAGGTGCACACCAACGAATTCGCGTTCTAGAAGATCGCCTTGAATCTCTTGAACGTCAATTGAAAGATGCTGGTGTAATCAATGACTGATGAGAAATCTACAGGATGGATTCTTGATACTCATCTTTGTTCTGAACGAAAAGAGATGCTCGTTTGGATTGTTCCTGAGCAAGGTCCAGTATTCTCTTATAGTGATCCATGGAGTCCATCTCTCCATGTTTCTGGTTTAAATTCTGATCTTGAATTGCTGGTTGATTGGCTAATTCAACCAGAAATCACACTCAAATTTGGAATTGCAAATCACTCATTTGAATACAAACGATTGGAACTTGGTTTGGTTGATCGAACTCGTGTACTAACCGTAGACGTAGAAGCTCAACATTTTCTTAAACCACTCGCTCAACATATCGAAGAACGAGGGAAGCACGTTCGTTTTACGCTCTATTCTGTGGATTTGCAACCAGAACAATCTTATCTCACTTCCAAACGCTTGTCCATTGGTTCTTCAGTTATGATTGAACATCAACAACTTGTCGCAATCGAAACCGAAGTAAAACGACGCTCTATGAGGTGTTGCCGATTAGAGGTGACATTCTGTAAAAGCAATGGTTTTGTTGATGATTCTACCGCTATCTCCCATGTACGTATTGAGGAATGTGATGCACAAGGAAAGATGCTTGAGAAGAGCTACACGATTCCCGCTCATCATCCTTCATTTGATGTGAAACTGGAACGATGTTTAAGAGAAATCGACCCCGATGTCATCTTTACACAGGACGGTAATACATTGGCTCTTCCTGCGTTAATGGCACATGCAAGACGACATGAAATGCATCTGAAACTTGGTCGCAACTCTTCTTCTCTTCGTCAAATTGGTGTCGCTAGAACAGTACATTCCTATGGGCAAGTCCTTCGTAGTGACCCCCAATTCACATTTGAAGGACGAATTCATATCGATTTTTCTTCAAGTTTTATGTTCAAAGAAGGAGGCCTTTCAGGTCTGTATGAATTAGCGGCCGTTTCTGCTACAAGAATCAGTGATGCTGCTCGTAAATCACCAGGTTCGGTCATCAGTGCCATTCAAAACCGAGTAGCAATGGAAGATGGAGTTCTTGTTCCATGGAAAAAAACAAGGCCCGAGGATACGAAGAGTGCTTGGGATCTTCTTCAATCTGATAGGGGAGGGCTTTACCTTGACAGTAAACCTGGAGTCTATTCAAATGTCTTTGAATTGGATTTTGCAAGTCTCTTCCCAAGCATCATCGCAACCCGTAACATCTCTCCTGAAACGCTGAATTGCAGTTGTTGTAGGCCAGCGCTTAACACGACTCCATTACCACTCCATCCAGAAACTGCAAAAAAGAAATTTCAATTGCATAAGCGGAAATGGCAGTCTGCAAGCCTTGCTTTTCCACGTCAATCATCGACAGCATTCCAAGTGCCTGGACTCTCGACACATACATGCGGCCGAATACATGGTTTTCTCGGCCGTGTTGTAGCTCCTCTCATCGAACGGAGGAAACAATTGAAACAAGAAGTCAAGGAAAAAAACGATCCCGCTGATCGTCAACAAAATGCGTTGAAATGGCTTCTTGTCACTTGTTTTGGATACACTGGATATCGAAATGCACGATTTGGACGCATTGAAGCGCATGAGGCTATCTGCGCCTGGGCAAGAGAGCTTCTTCTTCAGACCATTGAACTCGCTCAACAATCTGGATGGGAGGTTCTTCACGCAATCGTGGATTCTGTCTGGATTCGCGACACTCAAGCAAGAACATACGACCAACAACATGACGATGCATTGGCTTTAGCGAAAGAGGTGCATGCGATGACAGGAATTCCTCTTGAATATGAAGGGACATACGATTGTATTGCCTTCTTACCGAGTCGGGTTCATTCAGGCGGCTCTCTCACAAAATATTGGGCCTATGGGAAAGATGGTTTGAAAGTTCGAGGTCTTGAGTTACGTCAACATTCAACGTGTCAATGGATTCGTAATCTTCAGCAACAGGCTTTACTGATTTTTTCTCAAACAACGGATCTTGTCGATGGATTACCATCCTACTCTGTACAGAAAACAGTCCAGGCACTATTGCTTGATGAACTTGGAAAACTTAATTGTGAACTACTTACAATTTCAGATCTTCTGATTGCCCAACGTATTTCAAGAGAGCCGAGTGAAGGTTCTGTACAATCTCTCGCCATGTTGGCTTTCCAGAGACATCAAGCGCATGGATTTCCGATCACTATCGGTTCAAAAGCCCGGTTTCTTGTTCGAGAGAAAGATGTCAAGAATCCACTTTTCCGAGTCCTTCTGCGCGATGAGTGTTCGGACGTAAATGCAGTAGCCCGAAACGTCGATATCACGTATTATCGGCAACAAGCCATTCGTGCTATATGGGCGATCCTCACTCCATTTGGATGGGAAGAACATCAACTGACAGAAGTCGGTGTTGTGCGACTTGATCAATGGATGTAAAGGCTTCAAGCCTTGATTGAGAACCATCTTTCTGCTTCGGAAGAAGGCGTAATACTGTCTCCGAATCCGCAGTACTTTTGAGAATTAGAAACTTCTTTCTCTTGGTTTGCCAATAACCGTATAGATGCTTATCTGCATGTACTTTCAATACTGATTTAAATCGCTGATGAAGTATGCTTGTTGCGTGCCCATCGACAACGATCACAGCACAATGTTTGGATAACTTCTGTAATGTTTGCAAGCAGTTGCGAAGTATTGCCCGACCCTCATATCGCCGTATTTGCTCATCAAGAAACATTGCAAGTAGCCCATCAATAACTACCAAAGAAGCCCCTGTAAGCAACGTTTCTTGATGCACACGAAGAATCAATGCATGTAATTGATGAAGAGTAAAACCCCGTCCAATGTAGAGTCTTCGCAAACATTCTTCGAGACCGCAATCTCGAGTCCGCAAGGGCTCAAAAAAGGTACTTGGATTAAATCGATGTGCGCCATCAATCCAATGAACCGCTTTGTTTTCACTGAGTAAAACAGCAGTTACTTCTTGAGCGATATATCGTATTTCCTTACCAAAATAACCTGGCCCTTCAATCCATGTTATGCCTCTTTTGAGGATGAGAAGCTTGTCGGAACTTGAATTATCTTTTATCGCTTCAATACCAGTCATATGAACACCAAGTATTGTTGTCCGGCGAAGACAGTAGGGTTATATTTCGCAGGGGGTATTATGAAAGTGAAGGATGAATTTCAAACACCTTCGGCATTTATCTTGCATTGTGAGCGGTCAACGAATTCTGATTCATTGTGACTTAGATGCTTTTTTTGCGTCGGTTGAAATGCTTCATCATGGTTTTCCAGAAGATGAACCGTTGATTATCGGATCAGACCCGCAACAAGGCCGAGGTAGAGGTATTGTTTCGACTTGTAATTATGCTGCTCGAACCTATGGAGTCCGTTCCGCTATGCCCATTACAGAAGCATGGCGACGATGCCCAGGAAGCCCATATGGCCCTGGTCGATACATCAGAGGGACTCGTTCACTGTACTCGATGGCTTCTCGACGAGTCATGAAAGTTTTACGAAAATATGCTGATAAATTTGAACAGGCCAGTATTGATGAGGCGTATCTCGACATAACCGAGTATACAAAAGGGGACTGGGATGAAGCACTAGGACTCGCACGAAGAATTCAGAACGAAATTACCGATTCAGTCGGATTGACTGCCTCCTTTGGAATTGGTTCTACTCGAGTCGTTGCAAAAATGTCTTCAGAAGTGAATAAACCAAATGGAATCCATCGTGTATTACCTGATGAAATAACGTCGTTCTTCCAACAACGCTCAGTTCGTGAAGTACCTGGAATTGGACCAAAAACGGCCAATAGATTAGCTGAATGGGGTATTACAACCGTTGATGAAGCCTCCGAATTAGGCGAACTTGCTCTAGCGAGAATGACTTCTGAACGATTTGCTTCATGGCTCCTTCGTGTTGTCGACGGAACGACATCAAACGAGGTAAGTGCAATTCGTTCTCGGCGTTCCATTGGGAAAGAGCGTACGTTTCCGATTGATCAATCGAATCACGAAGTGGTTTTAGAAGTCCTTGAAAATCTGACAAGTAGGGTTATGGAAAAAGCAAGAGAGGAGGGTATTGCAGGTAGGCTTGCCGAGGTTAAACTGCGATATACTGGGTTTGAGACACACACTCACGGTCGTTCCATTCCAGTAGCAATGGATGATACAGAAGTGTTCCTACGGCAAGTCCGACGTCTCTTCGCACAAAACGTAAATCAAGAACAAAACATACGTCTTGTTGGATTTCGTTTAGGTCAACTCGAAGAAATCGATCACCGTCAAATGACATTGGACGGAATTGATGAATCAGAGTAACTTGTGCATCCGTGATAGTGTTCCATTGAACTCTTCGAGCGATGGTGGGATGACGACCCCTTCGATTTCAGCATTGAGTGATAGACCCTGTTCTTTCTTGGTCTTCCAAACTTCGCTGTTGAAAGCTTCAATATCTGGTGTAAGGCTGTTGAGGCCTTCATCAATCGTACCTTGAATAGGAAATTGATCAACATCGACTGAACTTTCTCCATAGAGTGTCATCGAAATATGATGGCAAAAGAAAGGACAAACTGGGCTAAAGGCTGCTAAGAAATCCTTCAAAATCGAGTGAATTGTCCATGCTGCATGTATGTCTCCGTCGTACAGTCGAGTTTTCGCCATTTCGAGCCAATGAGATGGTAATACTCCAGTACCAAAGGTCTTGAGTGCTTGTGTCGCTGTGTAAATATCAAGGGTGTTCCATGATGATTGAACACTGTTCATAGTTGCTGAAAATTCGGAACGAATCCATCGATCTTCGACTGGGAACGTTGTGTTTGGCTCCTCTTCTGGCATTTCGAATTGACTTGCAAAACGAGCAACGTTGAACAATTTTGTAAGCACACCGAAATATTTAGCTTCAATTTCTTCTGGATTGATATGGAAATCATCTCCAACTTGGGCTTCACATGCTTTCCACAATCTAAAACACTCACTTCCTATTTTGTTTGCTTTGAGGCTAACGGAACCACTTGGGCCCTTGACTTTCCAAGAACCTGTACGTCCACCAGCACCGCATTCAAGAACACTGTCTGCATCAATCCCATTACCGAGCGATTTCGACATTTTTCTCCCCCATGGATCCATTCCAAGTCCATCTATCCAAACATGCTGGAATCCAGGTTTGTCAAGGAGCAACGTTGACTTGAGTAATGTGTAGTATAACCATGTTCGAACGATTTCTTTTCCTTGAGGCCTCAATGCGGTTGGGAAGGCTTTTTCGAAAACATCTGGGTGGTTCAAATATCCACTAACGAAAAGGTTTGAATTTGAAGAATCCATCCATGTATCAAACACTTTCTCTTCACCACGTATCGTTCCGAGTGTATCCTTCATCTCGCTAAAGGAACCAATATCAACTCGTGATTCTCGATCAAGAACACGAGAATTTGAGGGAGGTTGCTCTTTCCAAGGTTGAACGTAGTTCCCAGATGGAGGTACGACAATGTACTGTTCATCTTCAGAATACCAAATAGGAATCTCTGTGTGATACCAACGTCGCCTGGAAATCGGCCAATCAATGCTGATGTTATCCATCCAATCGAGCAAAAACTGTCTGTTTCTTGGAGGATGAAACTCAATTTCATCAATATGTTCTCGCATTCGGTCTTGAATATGGGTCTGTCGAACATACCATTCTTTGAGAAGTATAATCTCAACAGGATTCTTTCCACGTTCAGAAACTGGAATTTCTTGCGAACGCTCTTCAATTTGGGAAATTTTTCCAGAATTTTCCAATACTTCTATCGCTTTAAGTCGTGCTTCTATGACAGGCATTCCAGCAAGTTCAGCGGCAATTTTGGTCATGCAACCGTCCAAATCAATTGCTTGGAAAGGAGTTAATCCAAGTTCTCTAAAAACGGCAACATCGTTCTGATCTCCAAACGAACAAACCATCAAAATGCCGCTACCAAACTCTGACTTGACAGATGGATGTGTTTGAATTTCAACTGTTGTCTCCCTACCAAAAACGGGCATTGGCAAAATGGCTTTCTGTCCAACAAGATGTTTGTATCGTTGATCATCTGGATGAACAACCACAACCCCACATGCACAAATCATCTCTGGACGTGTCGTTGAAATGATTAATTCTTCCCCAGATTCAGTTTGCCATTTAACATCAACAAGTTTTGTGTTCCTTGAAATACGCTCTACTTCAGCATCAGCAATAGTTGTACCTTCTACTGGATCGTAGATATTTGGTCGGAGATCTTCAATGATGTCTCCTTTCTTGAATAAGTCGATGAAAATAGACTGCGTGACTGCACGGTAATCAGGCGCATCTGTGAGGTATTCAGCAGCAAAATCGCATGACAATCCAACTCTTGCTGCAGTTTTTCTCATCGCCTGAGTGAACGTTTCAATTGTTTCACGGCACAAATTAAGGAACTCTTCCCGTTCGTAGGTCTTCATCTTTCGTTTTGTGTTCTTTTCCACAGTAAATTCAATGTTAATTCCGTTTCTGTCAACGCCCCACGGGAAATACACTTCTTTACCAAGCAATCGCTGCGATCGGGCTAAGACATCAATCATCGAATATTGAGCGACAGCTCCGATGTGCCATGTTCCTGATGGATAAGGCGGTGGCGTATCGATAACGAACAATGGTTTTCCACTTGATGGTTTGAATCCATAACGATGTTGATATGAATCAGAATCTGCGTAGTGTTCCTCTTGTATTTTCTTCTCTAGGTCGATTGACCATCGCTTTTCTGGTAGTCTTGGAGCACTCATTGTTTACACCGGCCCAACCCCCAGTTACCGGGGGGGTCCGACTCGCCGTCAGGATATTTGTTATTGAACGGTTCCCTCACAAAGTAACGGCAATCCTTTCAATGTCAATGTAGAGGGAGGTGCAGGTTGCACTATGGCTGATGATGCGAAACCGGATAAAATTCCTAGTCCGGAGACGGACGTCGGAAGGATTCAGGCCATCACAGACTACAGCAAGTCCAAAATGAAACTCGCATCTGTCGATATTTCTGCACGTGTGAGAGATTTTGATCCGAAAAAGGCAGTTGAAGCAGTTCTTGACGCACCGAAGCGACTCAAGCGTGAATGGCAACGTTCTGGGGCGACTGGTGTTATTACACGTTTTCCAATAGCTACTGTAGCTCTTTTCTTGATGATAACAGTCTATTTTGTTACAACATCTGGATTCCTCGATGATACACGGTTTGATGACGATCCAAACAAGCCTGCATTGAATGTCAATGGTGACATGGAAGTATATCTCCCTGAAGGCAGTGAAGTTAAGGAACTCATTAGGCTGGTTGAAGAAGATTGGACGACCAATGTCATGGTTATCTATATTGAATCCAACAATAACAACATTACCGATCAACGAATTTTGCAAGAAATTAGTTTTGTTGAAAAGGCAATTAATCCATTTGTATCTGATAATGAGAGTGATGAAATTATTTACATTCTCTCAATTTCTACAGTTTTGAAAGAAATAAATTCAAGTTTACCTCGAATTCGAGAAGCATTCATCACACAATTAGGTCAACAATGTCCTACATTGGATGAGGTGTGTGAAGGATTTGCAGAGAGTTTGAACAATGCAATAAGTGCGGGAGATGACCAGTTTGCTGGTGGATATGAGATACCAACTCAGACAACGATTGACCTCATCATAGGTGAAATGTATGAAAATGACGGTTCACCAACACCTGGTTTGGACAAACTTGCACGAAACACCAACGTATGCAGTGCAGAGCCTAATACTGAAGGTGCCGATGATAATGGGTGCTTGGAAGGTGAAGATCTTCTCCTCGATCGAGCGATTATGGCTGTTGCTGTAGACTCTACTCAAATAGAACCAAAGGAAATTATTGAAAAAACTCAAAGTCGACTCGATAATATTTCTATGATGGAACGGCCTTGTGAATTCGATGCGAATGGTAATCCTGTGCCTGAAGAAGGTGTTTGTGTTTGGGGTGAATTAACTGCCGACCAAAAGGAAAGGGGTGTCAAAAGCCTTGGTGTTTCTATGACACTGACTGGTCCTATTCCAATCACCAATTCAGTTACAGAATTTTCTTTCCGTCTGTTTTGGGAAATCTTCCCTTTGGCTGTTGTTTTGGTCGCCATAGGTTTGTTTGTCTTCCACTCTGATTTACTGCAGGCAGGTATTTCGGGTATTCGACCAATTCAAGGGATGAAGGTCGTAATTATCGCTGGTTTACCGACTCTGTGCGCTGTATTTTGGACGCTGGGGATCATCGGGGCCACGAATTATGAAGTGACGATGACGGTGATTATTGTAGGACCAATTCTTCTTGCTTTAGGTGTTTCATACGGTCTACACATTACAAACAGGTATGCCGAAGAAGATGGCAGTCGGAGTCAAAAGATGCGGGCTTCAATGAAGTCAACAGGGCGTGCTGTATTCTTATCCGCAGTGACTACAGTCATTGGTTTTATTTCCCTTATATTTACGCCGATGGCGCCTATTCAGACCGTGGGTATTGCACTATCAGGTGGTATTGTGGTCGTGTATATACTTACGATGTTCATGGTTCCGAATCTCACGCTGATCTTAGATTTACGTAAACCAAAGCATCCGCCGTTGAAAATTTTTGATGCTGCTGTCGATATTCCAATGAAACGAAATAAAAGCGTCATTGCGTTTTTCGTTTTCCTTGTTCTACTTTCATCAACCCTTGGTCAAGCCAACGTCGAAGAGAACATCGATTTGCTCGGTATGGCTCCTGAAGGAGAGCAACCCGTCATTAAGATGAAGCAGTACAGCGAAGAATTCAATGCTGGTCAAATTGGTATGGTGTTAGTGCATGCAAATGTAACAGGAGACCAGACTGATAACGATCCCACAAATGATGATCCGTATCAGAATTTGAAGATTATCGATGGCCTTGAGAGAAATCTGAATACCGTTGAAAATGCTTCAGCAGTATCTGTTGTGTTCTTGATGAAAGCAACAGGTCTTGCACCGACCATCTCTGGACAACCAATTTTAACTCAAATCGAAGAATTACCTGGCTATGATTTCCTTCCAGAAGACATACGTGATACATTTGCGGTTCTTATGGACCAAGAAGTGACTCAAGGTGCTACGTTCTGGGATTTGTTATCAACTCCTGAAGAGTTTGGATTACCTGGGTCAACGCAGAGTCAGATTTTCCTTCTCGATGTCTTTTATTCATCACTTACGAAAGAGATGAGAGAGATTTTCATCAATTCTGATTACGATCGAACACTGATTTACATCGATATGCCGTTCATTCCTGTCGCCGATACAAAAGTAGCCGTTGATGAAATCAATGAGTTTACAGAAGGCTTCCAAGGTGTTCATCAAGAGCGAGCAGAGAAACTCACTGGTGTTGCGGCAACTGCTATTGAAGTAAATCAACTGATTGTGGATTCTCAATGGACTTCTCTTGGGTTTGCCATTATTCTGACACTCATCACTCTCGCCGTTGTTTTCAAAGATATACGTTATTCCTTCTGGACAACATCTCCAGTTATTGCAACTGTTGCGTTACAATGGCTTGTTATGTGGCAAATGGATGTACCGTTGTCTCTTGTAACTGTTATGATCGGTTCGATTTTGGTGGGTGTTGGCGTGGACTTTTCAATTCACATTTCCAACCGTATTCGCGAATTGGGAGGTGGGCTGGAAGCCATACGTTCTGCAGCTGTTGGGACTGGAATGTCTCTGTTCGAAGCTGCAGTGGTCACATCTCTGGGAATGTTTACTGCTTATCAGATTCCGATACCTGAAATTAAACCGTTCGTTACGGTAATTCTCATTCTATTGTGGGTTGCAGCTGCAAGTGCATTATTGCTTCTTCCTGCAATCTTTGTAACTTTGGAGAAGATGGGAATTGGTTCGGTTGGTGGACCTTCTGGAATGGCCCGTAAGTTAGGCTTAGGAAAAGTAAAGGTCGATGATCCTGATGTCCTGGAAGCAGTTCTTGTTATGGATTCACGCTCAGAAGAAGCGTGGTGACACCAAGCAAAGGGATAAGACCTGTATTCCAATCAACAGACATGGTCAACTATTGGTTGATGAAGTCTGAACTTGATGTCTACCCTTATTCACAACTCGTTCAGGATGGTTCAACACATTGGGATGGGGTTCGTAATTATCAAGCCCGTAACATGATGCGGGATGCGATGAAATTAGGAGATTATGTTCTCTTTTATCACTCAAATTGCAAACCACCTCATATTGCAGGTATTGCTAAGGTTTGCAAAGAAGGTTATCCAGATTTCACTTCATGGGATTCATCGTCAAAATATTTTGATGAAAAATCGTCTCCTGAAAATCCACGTTGGTTCATGGTTGATCTTGAGCCCGTAAAACCACTAGACGAAATCGTATCTCTGGATTCGGTTAGAAACGAGCCAATTCTTTCAGATATGCCTCTTATTCGTAGAGGACAACGCCTATCGATACAGCCTGTCGAAGAAAAGGAATTCAAAAGAATCTGTGAAATGGGTGGCCTAAAATCTGATGAACTTCAGTAGGTGATTGTATGCCAGAGATACCTTCATCGAAACGAGCATCGAATATTGAGTATGCTATTCGTGATGTTGTGGTTCCTGCGACTGAACTTGAAGCACAAGGACATTCAATCATCAAATTAAACATAGGGGATCCTATTGCTTATCCAGGATTACCTACTCCCTCACATATGGTTGAAGCGTTCTCAAATGCTCTTATACAAGGCAGAAACGGTTATTCTCCATCCTATGGAATCCCAGAACTTCGAACCGCAATTGCGCAAGATGAATCGAAAAAAGGTTGGAACGCTACAGCGAACGATGTCTACGTTTGTCATGGTGTTACAGAGGCATTACAGATTGTGTTCCAAGCTACATTGGAAGACGGAGACAAAGTTCTCGCACCAGGACCACATTATCCTCCATACATGGCATATCCGCAAATGTATGGTGCAGAGACAGTTGAATATGAGCTTCAATCAGATGCAGGATGGTCGTTAAACTTTGATGATATTGAATCTAAAATGGATGATAGTGTCAGACTTTTTGTTTTGATCAATCCAAATAATCCAACTGGTTCGGTTGCAGGAAGCGATGATATCAATCGGCTGTTATCCATTCTCGCAAAATGGCCAAAGTGTATTTTAATCGCAGATGAGATCTATGACGGTCTTGACTTTTCAGGCCGTCAGGTCAGTGCAGCGAGTTTGTCTGATTCAGTTCCAGTCCTAACCATGAACGGTGTTTCTAAGGTATATTATGCCCCAGGTTGGAGAATTGGTTACATGGCTATTCACGATCCTATTTCCTCTTTGGTTGCAGTTCGTGATGGAATCGAACGAATATTACGCTCTCGTTTATGTGCATCCACCCCCGCTCAACTTGGTTATTTAGCAGGCTTAGAACAAGACAGGACTTGGATGAAACATTACAGTGATACTGTCAAAAAGCGAAGAGATGTTTGTCTTGCTAGAATTTCCAAAATTGAAGGGCTTGAGGTCCAAAATCCTGAAGGCGCATTTTACATGTTCGTAAAGCTGACGGATGAAAAATGGTCAAACGATGACAAGGCTTTCGTCCTGCAATTACTCCATGAGCAACATGTGCTTGTCGTCCATGGTTCAGGATTTAGTTCTGCAAAAGGGAAGGGGCATTTCAGGCTTGTTTTTCTTCCAGATGTTGATACACTAAACATCGCCTTTGATCGTATTGATACGTTCTTACAAAAGCACAGAATTGCTTGAACATCGGCGGCGAAGTATTGATGTTTGATGAGTATTGGGTGGATTTATGCGAGGAATGAAATTTGCTCTTTTTGGGGCTGCTATTTCGTTAATTCCTTCGGCGTCAGCTTCAACAATCAACTCAATTGATGATTTCTCCATATCCTTCCTCTATCCAGTACTGGTTGCTTTCGTTGTAGCAATTTTGTTGTGGAAATACTTCGTGCCACGGCAGTTGTCTGCTCTACAAGTTGCTTTTGAAATCGATGATGATCTGTATGAAGTTCACCGTTTGACAAAGGGCGTCGATGAGGCGAAAGAACTTCTACAGCAAGGTCGTGTTGCGTTTGGTGTAGGATTGTACATGATGGGTATGATGGGTGTCCTTGTCTTGATTGGAGAATTAATCTTCGATGCTGAAATTTATTTTGACCTAAATTTATGGCTTATTGGCCTGTTTATTCTCATTCCAGTTCTCATTTCTCCATGGGAAACACTCAACGCTCAACTTGTTGGTAAGAGCAAACTCAGAGTTGGCAGACATACGATTCGTACAGGTCTTCGAAGAATCATTACGCTCGCAATCTTGGTTTCATCCACAGTTGCAACCGTTATTTACGGAATGAATCTCAATGATGGTAAAATAACACCCGTTTGGCTTGCTGCAGCCATGCTTGTATTCATGGCACCAACTATTCTTGCTTATGGTAGAATTATGGGCGCATCTTGGAATATGCTTCTGTTGAATAAGTGGAGGACTGCCAGAGGGAGACGAAATCCAATTGATCCAGACCGACCATCCTTCGTTAACAGACTCTTTTCGCTACTTCTTGTTATTTTCCTCATCACAATGCCGATTACGGCATTGAATGGTATTGTAACTGTGTTCCATATTCTGGTAAACGAACCGAGTAACACCGAAGAAGTCCTCAATTTCGGAGGCATTATTGGTCATTCAATTTATGAGCGTATTGACCTCATATCAGATATCTTATTTCATTGGGAATTCATCAAATCCGCACCACAATTTTTGTCTCTTTATCTTTCACTCAACATCGCAATTGTTGGTTTAGCATTCATTTTTGAATTAACAAGAAACTTGATTCTAGGTGGTCAAACCTTTGGTGGAATGTTTGGCGTTACGTTAGATACTCCTCGAGAAATTAGAACAGAAGAATCTGCTCAAGGAAGGCAACTTGCCTTTGCATTTGCTGGATTTTCAGGGTACACCGTTTTGCTTCTTATTCTGGTTTGTTACAAAGAATTTGGAGATCTTATGCCCTTCACTCAGGATTTAGAAAACAATGGGTTTGACGAAAGTATGCGTCTTTTGACTACGTGGATGTTTATCGCTGTGGGCCAAGCAATTTTCTTGTTTACTTGGCTCCTTTCAATCGCTCGTTTCGGGCCTCTTCGACAATTGAAATTCGATCTCGATCCTGAAGAAAGGCGAGAGGGTGCAGTCATGTTGGCTGATGGCGATTGGATGAGAGATTTTGTTGATGAAGCTGCACTTCAAGAAGATTTAGATGCCCTTATTCGCTTCCAAATGCAATTGATTGAAGGAGACGTAGCACTAGTTCGTCATGAAAAAGCACGTGCTAAGATGTGGGAGTGCGCAATCCGTGGTCTTTGGCCAAAAGCCATTGAAGAATCACGGAAAGTACTCGCTCAGGCTGGCGGTGATGATGACGAGGCCCGAATGATTACTGCAACTGGTTACCTCGCAACTCGAAGACTGGATGCGGCCCGTGAGGCATTGCGTGGTCTGCAACAACCTGAGGGATATGATGAACCTGAAATTTTAGCATTTATCACTGAATGGATGGACCCTTGGAATGGTTCAGTTGATGAAGATGATATTTGGGATTGGGAAAACAATTCAACCATCGATCATCTGAATGAAAAAATGCGAATGCTGCGCTACTGGACTCCTCTTCATTCTGAAGATTCTATCAAACACTCCGACCGACTTTCAATGGTCGGGAAATTATCCTCTGTAGCTTCATTACGCATGCAGAGACGTCATGATGAAGCATTGCAATTGGCGTTAGAAACGGTAAAATTCGACCCACTTGGTGTCAGGCCGAGAATAGCCGTTGCTCTATGCTTAATCGATAAAGGGAACTGGCATCAAGCGATGACAATTTATCAAGAACTCAAAGAAAGTGATGTCAATGACCCTCGTGTTATTGCTCTATCCGTCCTTTTAGGAAATGAAGCTGATGTTGAACACATCGAAGTTTCACTTGCAGTAGAGAAGGGTAAGAATGTTCGAAGATGGCTTGATGAGGCTCCAGTGAATGCGGTTGCAGGACTGGGAATTAAGGGCGGTATGGATGAAGCCATCAATGCAAACATCATGATATGTGCACATGAATCAGTGCGACGAAACATGACACCTCGTTATTCACCCTCAATTTTCCATTACATTATCCAATACATTCTTCTTCCACCAACGTTCATTGTTGCAGCGATAGCGATGTCAGGTTATTCTGGTCAGATTCAAGGAATCGTAACAGGTGTTGTATTATTCATGCTTCAGTTTGGCTTTGCACGATTCCGTCGACAACAGAGTCGCCAGATAAAACATCGAGATCAACGTACTCTTGTTGACTATGCACGAATGATGAAGAGATTCAAGGTGAATCCTAACAGTGGGAATATTCCTATCGGTACTCACCTGCTTCTTTCAGGTATTCTTGTTTCAGTTAACGGTGTAGTCTTGGACGTTGGTATGCCTGGATGGTTGACTCATAGACTTCCTAAGGATGCAGATAAGACAATCCGCTCACGATTGAAGCGAAATGCTTTGACCATCGGCAAGAACAAACCTGCCAAATTAACTCCCCTAGCCAAGGGTTGGTGGCGGAAGAGGCCGAAGGAAGACTCATCAGATATTCCAATTCTTGAACAATTGATTGGTCCTGTAGCATACAGAGGTCGTCAAACAATGATTATGAATAAGACAACAGGGTTCCGAAAAGGTCGTCCATCAAGTAAACCTAATCTGAATCCAGTAGGATCGCATGACTTCAAAGATAGGAATGTGCCTCGAAACACTAGAACCAGTGAACGGTCAGCCCGAGTAGGTCCAAGTCGACCAGGTCGGCAACGCCGAATCTAATTGTCGATTGATAGTATTCATGAACCTAGTCTGACTGGAAGCAGCATGGACAATGGTTCACCCAGAGATTCAGTAAACCGCGTTTTGAAGGCGACATCGAACAGTGCTCGTCTCTATGGCCATGGTCTAGGTATGATCGCATCTGAAAATATTATTTCACCGAACGTAAAACGAGCAATTAATTCAGATTTACATGGACGGTATGCTGAAGGTTTACCTGGTAAAAGATATTACCAAGGGTGTGATGATTTTGACACCATTGAAAGTCTTGGTATTGATTTGGCAAAGAAAGTCTTCAATGCACCATTTGCAAATATTCAATCCACTTCAGGAACTGTTTCCAACATAGGTGCGTTGAAAGCACTTGCAAAACCTGGAGATTCTATAACTGCCGTTTCAACGGCTGACGGAGGGCACATTTCCCATGCTCGAATGGGTGCAGTTGGGCTCCGTGATCTCAATGTCTCAACGTATCCTTGGGATGAATCGCGTATGGAACCAGATATCGATGGCTCGTGCGCCCTCATTCGTGAACTTAAACCAAAAATCACCCTTGTTGGACAATCGGTTTTTCTTTTTCCAACGCCCCTCAAAGAATTAGCAGAAGCAGCCCATGAGGTAGGATCTACAGTCATGTACGATGGTGCACATGTTCTCGGTTTGATTGCGGGAGGAGTGTTTCAAGATCCATTAAGAGAGGGCGCCGATGTTATGACTGGTTCATCTCACAAAACATTCCCAGGTCCCCAAGGAGGCTTCTTATTGTCATCAAACGAAGATACAACCTTCCAGAGGAAACTCAACAACGCAATGTTTCCCGGAGTGTGTTCATCATACCATCTACACCATGTTGCTGGAAAAGTTGTTGCGTTAGCAGAGTTTGAAGCCTTTGGAACAAATTATGCACAGGACATTGTTAAAAATGCTCAAACATTTGCACAAGCTCTTGCTGCAGAAGGATTTGATGTCCTTGCAGAATCTCGTGGCTACACAGCCTCTCATCAAGTACTTACTCGACACGGTGAAATTGACTCAGGAGCAGGGGCAACCGCAGCAGCATTATTGGAAGAAGCGGGAATAATCACAAACATGAACATGCTTCCAGGTGACACAAAAGCAATGACACCATCTGGTCTCAGACTTGGCGTTCAAGAACTTACAAGAGTAGGCATGGGTCCACGAGAAATGGAAGAAGTAGCATCATTTTATTCTCGAGTATTGCTCAAACAACACGATCCTTCCACCGTTAAACAAGATGTTTCCAATCTGAAATCAGAATTCCAACATGTCCAGTATTGTTTTGATTCTGAGGATACTCTTGCGTATGAAGGAATGTAAGGTATGTTGCCTAAAGCACAACTATCTCATCAATCATTATCGAATTATGATGGATTTATTGTAGATTCTGATATGAATTGTTACATGTTGTGGAAACAACATGAATTCAGTCGATGGTGGCGTTGTTTTGAAGGACTCTTTACTCATCCATTGAGTCGTACTTTCATAAATTCTGTTGTTGATGATTTAGAATTTCACCAACGCTTGGCATCGCCTACTCGATTCTTTAAGAAGAAGAATTTCAAGTCAAATCTTTCAAATCTAACTCATTTTTTTGGGAGTGGTAGAATTGATTTATCAAAAAAGGAAATTCTGAATGGAGCACACTCTCTTTTTTCAGTTGGATTAGCGTCATATGCATTGGAAGTGTTTCATCAGACGAGATACAAAATTCGATGGAATGAACCAACGCCTCGAGTTGTTCAACTTTCACTTGAAAACAATACTCCATTACCTCCTCCTAAACCCATCACCCCCTTTCCTTGGTCAGACACAATGTCTCCTCTTCCTGAAACCAATAAGATCGATTTTTCCACTCAGTTAGTCACGAAGGAAAGCGGTCATATCGAGATTGATGGTGAACGATACATGTTGTTGCCTGCTTCTCTTCTCGAACGATTTACCTCAAATTGCTTACCGTATGCACCTGATATGAGTCAGATTGATTGGATTGAATGTCCGAACAGTTGGTCTGGTTCAGAATGCTCAATCTTGTCGATAATTATTACCTCGATTGGTGAATTATTCTCACTTTCAGAGCGTTCTGTGTACATTACTGGACCAGAGAGTTGGGGTGCCTATTTACAGGTTTATTTATTTGATCAGGGTTGGGGACACGTGACTTTAGTCTCATACGATGTTCAGTCCTATGATACAATTCTGAAGGTACCTCGTAACACTCTTTCACCGTTCTCTATCGGGCTGATTACTAGCATTTGGGAACGTGCACATGGTAGGAAATTTAAGCTAGTAATTGGACAGGAAGATGAACAACTATTGGTATCGATTTCTTCCTTGTTAGAATACAAAGTCTAAGTTTAGTTCTATTCGCTTGTTATCGAGCAACTAAGGTCAAGGTTCATAACCGAATCAAATGCTCGGATAATTAGTCAAGGCGCGGAGGCTATATCCAATGACACTAAATCACAATCAAATGGCGTATGCTGCAATCATTTCAACACTAATATTTGGAGCCCTTTTCGTGGGAGTGAGCGGCTTTTATCAGACCTCTGATGGAGTCGGAGATTTCGATAGTGCTGCCGAAGAAAACTTGTTTGGAGATGAAATAACTTCAGGGGAGGCTACAGACAGCGATAACGATGGTCTTCCAGATGTACTTGAAGAATCTCAATACGGTACTGACAAAGATGACCCAGATACTGATAAAGACGGTATGAGTGATGGATGGGAAGTTGAACATGGCCTGAATCCACTCGATAACGGTGAATCAGAAGAACTTGAAGATGAAACTGGCAGCTCATCCACGGCCGATGATGCTGAAATTTCCAATGAAAGTGACTCATGGCCTGATCCAGAGCAAGGAAAATACGGTGACCCCGATCGAGATGGATTAACAAACGAACAAGAAGCCGAACTTGGTACCGATCCCCAGAGAGCAGACACCGATAACGATGGTCTTAACGACCGATGGGAATCAATGTACGGGATGAACGTTTCTTCACCAGATGGAACCATTTACTTGTTCAATCCGCTCTCAGGTAACTGGGATTGTACACTCCTAAATCTCGCACTAGAGGAGACTCTTTCATCTATGCTTGAAGAATTTGAAGGTGCTCCGACATGGGATGAACTTGAAAATCCTCTAGGCAAGCATTCCTGTGACCAAGTTCTCGACTATGATGACGATGGACTTCTCAATTTCCAAGAAGAAGCATACGGCACAGATCCAACGTCCTCAGATTCAGATGGCGATATGCTTCCAGATATTCTAGAAGTCAATTCTGGTGCTGTTGTGCTTGATTTTGAACTTGGATCAGATTGTGGTGAACCAGAAAGCACCCCTCTCTCTCAGAGAACCGCTCGAACAGCTCCATTCGCCTCGGAAGTGAGCGCTGCATGGTTCTTGTCAGATCTCGATGGTGATGGTCTTCTAAACGGACCCAGTGACTGGGACACTGATGGCGATGGTATGCCTGATGGGTTCGAATACTGTTTCTCCTTCAAGCAAGATCATCCTACACAGGAAGCAAATAAACAACTCAATCCCTCTAATTCATCCGATGGATACAACGATTGGGACGAAGACGGATTAAACAATCTTGAGGAATACCAAGTCGCTAACAAGTTTGGACTCACAAACGGATTGCCGTCGTTCACGTCACCTTGGAGTCAGGATACAGATGGCGATAAGATGCCTGATGGTTGGGAAGCAAACCAATACAATCGCACAACTCTTGAATATCCGTTGAATCCGAGAAATGCTAGTAATGCAAATGACGATATTGATTTCGATGGATGGGATTCTGATGGTGATGGTGATGTCATGTTCGATGAATTAGAACTTACAACCACTGTTGTTGAACTCTATGTTGAGAAGGGCGATTATGTCACAAGCAACACAACCATTGCCCGTGGTCAATTCACAATGGGTGGAGGTAACAAGCAACCAGTTTACCTCGTAGCACCAGTCGATGGCTATGTTTACTCAATTAATGTAGCACCAGGGGATCAAGTGGAATCACGACTCTTCGTTTGGATGAATCTCGTTGAAGAATCAGAGCGATTTACCAACTTAATGGAGTATGAGGCACGACTTGATGATCAAGGAAATGTGATTGGTCGTTCGACAGACCCTACTCACGGTGATACTGATCTAGACGGTTTGCTCGATGGAATCGAAGTTGGCGGATGGGAAATTCTTGTCGTCAATCGTGGTGTTCAACTGACATGGGTCGTATCTGACCCAGGATTGCCAGACACTGATGGAGATGGTCTTTCCGATTATCTTGAATTTTCTTCGACCTGTGATGGTCAGGGTTCGAATGCTTCGAATGATGACACGGACAGTGATGGTGAAAGTGATCAACAAGAAACCAAACTCGGATATATTTTCAATGGTGAGCAATATTTTACATCGGCATGTATGTTTGATACCGACAACGATGGATTAGAAGATGGAGAAGAAGTCATTGCAGGTGCTGACAACTTCGTAACACATGCAAACAATTCTGATACAGATGGTGATGGACTTATTGACGGTAATGAAATTCTCTTCATTCCTCGTCCATTCCAATATGAAACCAATCCACTGATTAACGATACTGATGCAGATGGTATGCTCGATGGTTGGGAAATGCAGGTCAAATCAACAGAGGATAATACGAACTCCCATTCCCTTTGGGTTGCAGTTTCAAACTGGGATCGTCCAGGATGTACTGAAACAACTACCAATGGATGCCAAATGGAACCAGGTGGCTATGTTTGGATTAACTGGCTTGGCGGATTTGAATTACAAAAGAAATACGATGTCTCTGAAATGAATTTGTCAGGCTTCGATCTTCCTGGAAACACGCTTTGTGATGGTTGTAAAGGCCGATGGGCATTAGATCCTTCGCTGAACTCTTTGAAAGACGATACCTATGACGTAGATAATGATACACTAGCCAATGGAGCAGAAGCCCCAACAAA
>CAXDRT010000006.1:0-33988 GCA_963991835.1 uncultured euryarchaeote | reverse complement strand
AGGTTGCCGCAATCATATACAAGAAAAATAATTGAAGCGACATAGTGTAATACACCACTCTTGCAGGCTTTAGAACACTCAAGAAATCTTCCGGCCATGCATATAACCAAAACAACAGTGACGTGAAGCATCTTAATGCTTCAGAGACAAGCATAAAAGCCATAAAACGATTTTTTGGTTCCTTAGGATTAGCTTTGAGGATCAAATATGCGAGGAAGACGAGGAACATTCCAGACAATACACTGAAGATAGCAAGAAAATGCCAATATCCAAGAAATGAACCGAGTGAGCGAATATAGTAGTCAAGAGGGCCTCCCACATCTCCCATGTTTATTTTTTCAAATAGAACATCTATTTTAGGCTAACCTGAATGTAAGAATTGTTATCTACTTTCATACATTTATAATCTGAGTTGAAGAAGTTCTGAAGGGATTGTGTATGTGTAATCAAACGTAGACCCAATCAAACGGATTGATTCAAGAGAATCATCAAAAATCACCCGTTCAAATCGAGAATCGATGTTATGCAATGGCATGCTTGCAACGAGTTGTCCATCATTGGTTAACATGAGTGCTGTCGGTACGTGAGGTTTTGTCGAAGAAAAAGAAAGAACGTTCGTTGAACGTTCGACTTCTCCGAGGTTTTGAAACATCTCTGCAAACAGATTGCTAATCTCGTCCCAATCAGAGATGTGGTGCTCCATGAATCGAGTCAATCCTGTTTGGTTAAAGTTATTCTTATTTCACCTATCTTGCGAAACCTAAGAAGTGTAAAATCGGCTTAATGAATGCCTATAATCCACTTGCATCAGCTCTTGTCTTTGGTATTCACTTTACGATTCTCTAAAATTGCTTTTCTTAGGAGAAATTCAATCTGACTATTTATTGAACGAAAGTCGTCATCTGCCCATTTTCTCAACTCGTCATGGAGTTTGGGATCGATTCTCAAAAGTAGTTTCTTTTTTGCCATCTTAGCCCTCCGTTCTTCCCTAAAGTCTGATGATTCTGAGTTTGTTCTTGAATTACTGGTCAAATATCATCCCTCATCAGACATAATAGGTATATAATCGAAATACAATGCTGGCTAATGAAAATAAAGAAATGAATACTAGTGTTCCAAGAGTAAAATAATATGATTTGGGATAATCGTTCTTGCTCTTCCAACCTATCCCCCGAACATGTGTTCCTTTTCTAAGAAAGGTGTATATGGCATATCCTCCGCAACATAATAACCCTACAAGGTTGCCAAGAATAGACCAAAACACACCATTATCCAAGTTTTCTAACATATAAGTCTCCTCACTGATACAAAGAGCCAGTGTTGACTACTGGCGTAGTGTCGGTTTCTGAGCAAAGAACAACAAGGAGATTACTTACCATTGTAGCTTTCTTGTCTTCATCAAGTTCAATGATTCCTTTGATACTTAGTTGATCTAAAGCGAGTTCGACCATGCCAACAGCACCATCGACGATCTCTCTTCTTGCTGCGACAACCGCACTCGCTTGTTGTCTTCGTAGCATTGCTTGAGCAACTTCTGGAGCATAGGCCAAGTGACTAATTCGTGCTTCTAATACCTCAATACCCGCTCTGCTTAGCCTTGCTTGAACCGACTCGCGAAGTTCTGTAGCGACAACTTCCTGGTGACTTGAAAGGGCGACTCCACCTTGATCTTTCTCTTCAATAATATCGTAAGGATACTTCGTTGCCATTGCTCTAAGTGCAGCCTCACTTTGGATTTGAACATAATTTTCATAATCATCTACTTCGAATAATGCTTCAGCTGCATCAAAGACTCGCCAAACGACGACTGCAGCAATATCAATTGGATTCGCATTGACATCGTTAACTTTCAGTTTTGCAGATTCAAAATTTCGAATTCTAAAAATAACTTTTGTTTTCTCATAAAGAGGATTTACGAACCAACGAAAACCTTCAGTCTTTGCAGAACCTACATATTTCCCGAAGAATTGAAGCACAGCAGCCTCATTAGGGTTGATGATGACATAGGAATTCCACATCATAAACCATACAACAGCAATGATGAGTTGAAGAAATCCTCCAAAAGCGATTCCCCCTCCGCCGAATGTATACAAAACGAAACAAAGGAGACCGATCGCTGGAACGACGATCAAATGAAGAAATAATCCGAGCCAGCCGCTGTGGGATTTAATCTCTATATCTTTAAACTGTATTTCATTCATTGCTTTGCTTTGTGCTTCCATGCTTCCACCATTTGTTGTATTGAGAGGAGTATTATAAAGATATTGTAATGATATCATTTAGATATATTTTGTTCGAGAGTCGTTTCGTCGTAGGCTTGATGCACCACCAACCAGTGGCATGGATATGGCTTCACTTATCCTGATGCGCCACGGCCAGTCCATGTGGAATGCTGCGAACTTGTTTACGGGTTGGGTTGATGTCCCATTAACCCAAACAGGAATCGATGAGGCACTCGCTGGAGGACGTACATTAGCAGATATTCAGATCGATGAAGTCCACACCTCCACGCTCATTCGTGCTCAAATGACAGCAATGCTCGCTTTAAGCCAACATAACAGTGGTAAAACTCCAGTCATTCAGTACATTGACTCTGGTGAAAAAATGAGCGAGAACGAAGGAAAGATGGTATCATGGTCTCAACTTAACCAAGATGCAGATGATTCCAATATCCTTCCAGTCTATGTTTCATGGCAATTGAATGAGCGAATGTATGGCGATCTCCAAGGCATGAACAAGCAAGAGACTCGAGATACATTTGGTGCTGAGCAAGTCAAGATTTGGCGACGATCTTTTGACACACCTCCGCCAAACGGAGAGAGTCTTGAATTAACTGCTGCACGTACAATCCCTTATCTTGAAAGCGTTCTCCTACCTGCACATGATTCAGGAAAGAATCTGTTTGTGGCTGCGCATGGAAATTCTCTACGAAGCATCATCATGCATCTTGAAGGACTTTCTAAGGATGAAGTCCTTGGATTGGAAGTTCCAACAGGTGTTCCGATGATCTATGAGCATCAAGATGGTTCATGGAAGCGCATTATGGGATGAGGTAATTTGATGCAATTGTCCTGGAGATTTGATGGATTTCCTGGGCGTGTGCTTTGGGTCGATATGACCAGCAAGGAAGTTCAAACTCGAGACATACCTCATGAATGGCTATTGGAGAGTATGGGTGGTAAAGGCCTTGCAACACGTCTTCTCATCGAATGGGACACAACGGATTATACAGAGGCAACCGCTTTTGTCCATCCCGTAACAAAGAGGGCAGATACTGCACGCCACCCATCCACTCCACTTCTCTTCATGACAGGACCCTATCAGGCGAGTAAAGTAGGCTCTTCAGGCAGAGCTGTTGTTGTTACACGTTCTCCTCTTACCGACGTGTACATTGATACCTACATCGGAGGGAATATTGGTCACGTTCTTCGTGAAGCAGGATGGGATGGTTTGTTCATTACTGGAGCAAGTGATTCACTCATGCGTTTGGAAATTTTAGATGGTTCAGCCGTACTTCATGATGCAACCGAATTGAAAGGATTGACGACGTGGGATGTTGAGAAAAAACTCGCCCATCTTGGTGAATGTCTTTCCATTGGCCCTGCTGGTGAAAACGGAGTTCGAATCGCAAGTCCTCTTACAGCAGGTCGACGAGCAGCTGGACGTGGAGGTACTGGAGCAGCTTTTGGATTCAAAGGACTCAAAGCAGTGACAGTAAAATCCACGACAAAGGAACACATTCGTTATGCAAGCGACGCAAGTCTAATTTCTGCAGTGAAAGTACAACGTCAAGAAATGGGACTAAGAAGACGCTCAGGAGATCCATTCTATTCTTTTGGTACCAGTCGTGGCCCGATATATGCTTCAGAAAACGGGCGAATGCCTACTGCAAATTACAGTTCTACAAATGCAATGATTCCTGAGTTTTCGCAACTTAAGGTACGAGGTGGAACTTCAACAGTGGATGTTCGTAGCGAACTCAATGCTCATGAATTATCTGGAGAATATTGGCATGATTCTCTGCCAGATGCTAAACAATCGGCTTGCTGCGCACCTTGTCCTATTGCCTGTGAGGCTGCAGATCGTCCAACAGTCGACGGAGTGAAACTACGAAAGCGACCAGTTCATGTCGATCGAGTCGATCGTCCTGAATACGAAACGTTAGCAATGCTCGGTGCAAATCTTGGTCTTACAAATTCATTGGATATTATGGATGGAAATGATGCGTGTAATCGATTGGGTATTGACACGATTTCAGGTGGTGCAGCCCTATCAATCGTGTGTGAATTAGTTGAGCACAATTGGTTGCCTGAAGATTGGCCAGACTATTTTCATGCACCGTTTGAGTTTGGCCGATACAAGCAAGGAGATGCAGTACCTTGGCAATTTGGAATACCTGAATTACCCCCACTCGCTCTTGCCATGCTTGCACATTCTCAGCCTGGAGTTGGCGATATATTCTCAGTTCTTGCGTCTGGAGCAGTTGCTTTTTCTTCCTACGTAGAAGAGATTACTGGCCATCCAGCAACCCGCTTAACAGCTCATTGTAAAGGGCTCGATTTACCTGCTTGGGATCCTCGTGGAAAGCGTGGAAATGCAATGGCATACATGACTGCAAATGTGGGGGCTTCCCACATGCGAGCAGGGTACAAAGAGCCAACAGGTCTTCCCAATGAATCTGCATTAGATTTGATGGCAGAACTCATAGAAAGTCAAAACAGCATCGTGATTCGAGACTCAATGATCTTGTGTGCTTTTGCAAAAGGAGCAACACCTGATTCTGTCATGCTCGATGCTTGGAATGCAATTACAGGCGATTCTGCGACATGGACTGAGTTGATGCAAAGAGCATCGAATCAATGGGATCTTGCTCGTACTTGGAACGTTGAACACTGGAATCGCATCGGTATCGAACCTCGTGAGGCTGACCTTCTTTCGTGGCGACTTCGAAACGAACCAATTCCTGCTGGAATCGCTGCTGGAATGGTTTCTTTTGTTGATGATGATGATGAAGAAGCGTGTTTGAATGAATACTACTTGTTAAGAGGGTGGAGTTCAAAAGGAATTCCATAGAGGGCTCTTGATGAATGCATATACAAAGGCATTAGCGGGGGTCTTTCTTCTTCTTTCTCCGTGGTTTTTGGTTCAAGTATTTATCCTCATAGTTGCTCCAGATGAAGCCATAAAAGAGATGCCTATCTGTTCTGATTCAAGTTCAAATTGTGCGCATCTAGGTGGCGGAGAATATCACAGAATGGATTTGGCCACGGTTGTTTTTGAGGGACAATCCCTCGAAGAAACAACATCACTTGCTTTGGAATATATCGATGATCAAGGTGGCGATATACTCTTTGAATCTGAAAGCGAGAGCGAATATTTTGTTCACTTTGTTGAACACACCTCGTTTTGGCTTTTCCCAGATGATGTAGTTCTCTTGATTACTGCTGAAGGAGACAACTCTTCGAAAATAGAACTTCACTCTGAATCGAGATTGGGTTATGGAGACCTTGGAGTGAATCCAGAGCGATTGGAACTGTTTTACGAAGCATTAGCATCTGATTGAATATTCTCGTCCCATCCATAGGGATATCCACTTTCGTCGATGAGAATTACATTCACACCTAATCCTGTTTTGTGAAAGGCAATCAGCTGGATATCATGGATTGAATGGCCTGTTGGAGCAACACCTAGGACAGGCAATTCCCTGCGACTAAACCATGATGATTTTGCCTTAGGAGCATGTTCATTTCCTAAACTCCTGATCGTTCCATCCACATCATCAAACCATGGTAGAGGTCCTTCTGGTGAAAATCGAAGCCCAAGAATCATATCAACACCTGTTGTTTCTTGAGCAGCATCTGTATCGGCACCGCTTGGAATTGCAGGAGCATTCGGGTGGGTGTGCAACCAATGTGTGAAACGACCTGCTCTTGAGCCGCGCTGGCCTGAAAACAAATCATCTGTCCACTCTTCTGGTAAATGATGGACTGAATAGGAATCTCCTCGATTCACAACATGAGCTTCTTTGATGACATAGCCCTGGCCTCCAAAGAGATTTGAAACATGTTCGTCTCCTTCAAATGCATTTTGAACTTCATCGATGTGTTTACGATCAGGATTGACATCTAAGCCAACAAGAATCTCATCAGGTAATGCCTGCAATGCCCACACGACAAGATCTCGAAATAAAGGGCCTGTAATGTGAAGTTGTGCGGCATAGGAATGCCTCATAGCATAAGATTCAGCGTTGTATGAACGCATCGCCTCCACTAACCATGCCTCGACCACGTACGTCCGAAGCATCGGTGATTCATCAATCAACTGCAACAAAGCACAATCTTTGAAAGCCCCTCGACACAAGCAAGTGTCATGGCCAAGAAGAAACGAGGGGGATTCGGAAGATTTCTCGGCGCTCTTACTGGGACTCCATACGAACGTCTTCTCAAGCAAGTTGAGAAACTCACGACTGAGCACGATGGCGATAATAAAAAACTTGGCCGGGCACTCAATAAATTGGTTGATGTTGTAGGTACTGCCTACGAAGACGAAGAGATTGACGAAGATGAGCATGATCTCGTCATCGAAGCGATTGAAGAATCAGATCCGAAAGGACGCACGTTCCCTAAATTCGCTGAAGAGGATTCATTCTATGCAGGCGATGCACCAGATTCACCAGACCTCAATCTAGGGAAGAGAAAGAATCTTGATGACTTGATGTCTTCCTCTGGTAAGGAATTTACAGGCAGCTTTGGCCGTGATGAATTTGAAGAATTCAAGGCTCGAATGACCGATGATTTCTATGCAGATTCTGATGAAGCGATTGAAGCAGGAGACCATCAAGCCGAAATTCGCACAGAAAATCGCGTCTTTACTGATGAAGAAGACGAACTACAAAACGTCAAGGCTATGATTTCCAGTGAATCTGGACTCGCCGATCCAACTGCTGTTGAAGAAGAGGAGTACGATGATGAAGAGGATGAAAATTACTCCATCGACGAGAATGGAACCGAATGGTTCGAAGATGACGATGGCTACTGGTGGTATCGGGAAGAGGGCCAAGACGATTGGCAACCTTACGAAGAAGACGAAGACTGATCCTATCATGCAGGAATTGGTTGCTGTTCCCACCAAGCAGGAGCAAGGAACCATGCATCATCATTGACGGGTCGGTCGATTAATGGAAGGCCAACCATTCCCCCATCAATGGATAATCCTCCAAGTGGATTTGTTGCACAAGGTCCTGGAAGGTAATCCTCACCAGTTTCTGTAAGTTCGATTCGCAGAGAATGTCCTGCAGGGACGATAACATCCATCGGATTGAATTCCATCAACATCGTATATCCTGAAAACGGTGCTGCAGGTTTCGCGTCAAATCCTCCATCTCGATAGCGAATATCCATTGTTGCATGACCGAGTCGAAGATTCGTTGTATCATCATACATGGTGGCAAAAATTTGACCGCCATTGCATGCTTGTGTTGAAACGTCAACGTGCAATGTTGGAAGTCCAGAGATGTGTAATGCATCCTCGTATTGTGGACTTGTAAGTGTAACCGAACCGCCTAATCCATTGACGACTCCATCACCTGACCATTCAGTTCCGATTTCTTGCATAAGCCAAGTCATATCTTCTGGAGGCCATGTTTCTTCAACGTGCCATTGACCATCGTTTGTTTGAATTTGTACCATAGGCTCTGGTTCATCACCGATGTCTTTCAGATAATATTGGAACCATCCAAACAATTCAACAGCCCAATCCATTCGACTCATATTTGGATAGGCTTCTCCACCGTATCCTGTACCGAGTTCGCTGTGGCGATCTGGTTGATCAGGATAATTGTGAGCCCATTGTCCAGCAATCGCTCTCGCATTGATTCCAGCATCTCGCATCAATTGGTACGTTGGGAATGCATGATATGGGTCAACGTTCCAATCCTGTAATCCCCAAACAAGATAGACGCTTCCACGATAATTCTCCAGAACATCTGGCAAATGACGTCGCTCATCCCAATAATCGCTCCAATCTGCTCCACCGAATTCGGCCCATGCATAGGTTGTCCATGGGTTGAGAGGTCCTGCTAAATCATCAGAACAGACCCGTAGATCATCGGTCGTCAAATCAGTTGTTGCTGCTTGATAGGCAGCATCGTACCCCATTGCTCGTGCTTCAGAAGAACCATTTCGATAGAACATTTCTTGGACACCAATCGATCCAGAAATTGGAACAATAGTCTTCAGATGTTCGGACGGTTGTTGTGCAGCTTCCCAATTGGTTGTACCTGCATAGGATTTCCCCATCAATCCAACATTTCCATTCGACCAGTTCTGAACGCCAAGCCAGTCGACAACAGCCTGTATTCCTGTTTGTTCTCCTAACCCTTTCACATCTTGACAATGTGTCGATTGTCCTGTTCCAAAGGTACTCGCTTGAGCCAGAGCATAGCCGTGAGGGACGAATGTATCGTAGACCCACTTGCCAACACCTCCATCAGGAATTGTGTTTGGATTTGAATCAGCACCAACACCAGGCATTCCTTCTCCACCGAAGTCATAGTATGGATGAATTGTCATTATCACAGGAACCTTGGTGCCTTCAGGAACGTCAGGAAGCCAAAGAGCGACATGCATTTTTGCCTCATCTGGGAATCCAGCATCTTGTTCGGATGCAGGCAGTTCGACCGTTACAAAATGCTCGGTGTAAGGAAGCGCTTCATATGTTCCATTTTCAGGCAGCTGAGCTCTCATAGTGTCCATTGGTAAATCCATCATATGACGTTGATCAAGAGGTGTATCCCACCACTCGTAAGAGGATTGACTCTCCGTTTCTGTTGTGAGCATTTCACCAAATGTCATCGAAAAAATGAGGACGGCTACACAAAACGCTATTGTTGCTCCCAATGTAATGTTGAGTTGATTCTGACTGCGAGCAGAATCAACCTGTCCTTCCTTAATTTCCTGCTCAGGGATTTCTGGTGTTGGAGGAACTTCGAAGACTTCCGCCTCAAGGATGTCCTCTGCCATGCGTGACGCTATGGGTCGACCTTGAAGAGGATGGCGATGCTTTGACTTTCCTCAAGAGAACCAATTTCATTTGTTCAATAATCTGAACGTAAGCGGTACTTCTTGTTCCCAAACATACTGTGCTTGTTTGTTGAGTCCGAGTTTGTCGAATACCTCTGCAGTACTATGAACGCCATCAATACCTTTCATGACTGCTCGTGGAGCGAGGGTTGCAATGCGAACAAATCCTTTCTCCCACAAGGCGAGTGCTGTTATTGCATCCTGTCCAGTTGGAACAGTTCGCTTGAGTCGCTTTCCAAATGGAGCTGGATGTTCATAATCTGATGAGAGAAGTGTGGGTGATTCCCTCATCAATCGAACCTTGGAGTAACGAGGTTTCATGAATTTCTTACGAATGGCTCTCCAATCCTTGTTTGCATAGGATACACCTTGCAAGTATTGGCTTTCATATGCGTAAATTGTCTCCTTGATTTCATTCCATACTTCCACATCAATACAGTAGGAGTAGAAATGCTCGTGTGTTGGTTCAACGATATCGAGATCGGTTTCAGTAATCTCTCGATGTGGAAGATTCCAAACCTGTACCATGCCAACATCATTGTATGATTTAGCCCAGTCCGCTAGTGAGAGTGTTGTCTTGATGAAGTTCGGCCCTGGTATAAGGTCGTCTTCAATCAAAATGACGCGTTCATATCCGTGAACATCGAATAGATTGCGTCTTGCCCCGATGAGGTTCCTTCCTACGCCATAATTCTCTTCTCGAAGAATAACTGATGTGCATGGAACTTCTGAATTTTGAATGATTTCTTGAATTGCTGGTTGATCTGATTTTGGACCACCATCGATGTAATGATACACATCAATTCCATCTAAGTCATCGATGTTTTCTTTGAGTCCATCAAGAAGTTGCTGCATTAAATCAGGTCGATTAAAACTCACGGTAAACAGTGCGATTTTCATCTTAAGCACCTCTCCCAAGTAAGCGTTGTTTGAGATAATAAAGACGTTCTTTGAATGTATTCGGTGGGTGTCGAACATTGATTGGAAGCATGATTATTTCACTTGACCCCATGCTACGAAACACCTCACAAATGACAGTAGTGTCGCAATCAATCTCATTCGTTCTTGGATTTATTCCAGCAAACCTTGCACCTTCACAGAATGGGTTGGAATTGTACACACATACTCCATTAAACGTTGACCAAACCGGGGTTTCTTGTTGAGGTATGCCGTGGTTCCACCAAGTTTCTTCCGATGTTTTTCGGGTTGCCCATGCGTCGTAGAATTCACCCATTGCATTGGTCGTATATCCAGAGACAATATCTCCAGGATGATGCAACAGTGTCATGACGTCAGATGGGTTGTAAATCACATCTGTTTCAATGAAAATAATTTTGTCAAACGTATTGAGATCTGATGCTTGTTCAAGACAATTGTTTCGAGCTGCAGCGATGTTTTTCACTCGCGCCCCTTCCTTACCAATCAAATGTTCAGTTCCAAGTTTGGTCGATGTGAATGTCGTAGTGCATCGTTTCGATAATTCTGTTGCGTATTTTTTGAGAATTCTGTCGGTGCCATCTGTCGAATCATTCTCATAAATTGAAAGTTCCACAGAATTGTTCTCCATGAGGCTGTCAAGCAACGTATTGAGTTGCCGATTCCATTTCTTTAATCGCTTAGCGTTGTTGCGAGAGATTGTGCAGATGAGGATTTTCAAAATTCATCACCTCTCTTATCTTCTTCACCAAAGTGATTGATTTTCCCTATGGACATTCCTATTTAAGGTCGAGGTAGTAGCACGACGCATGGCCAATGTTCTGGTGACAGGGGGCTCGGGAATGTTGGGGCGTCATCTCGTCCCAATCCTTGAGAAAACAGGCCACGTCGTCTATGCTCCTGACCGGGATGAATTGGATTTAACCGATTCATTGGCAACGATGAATTATTTGAAATCAATCAAAATCGATACGGTTATTCATTGCGCTGCTTATGTTTCAGGTATTGCTTCCAATACAACGACAAAACACCATTCTTTCGATAGCAACGTAATGATGGGGCTCAATTTGATACGTGCTTGTATAGAACTCGAAATCAAGGATATGATCAATGTTGGAAGTGCCACAGTCTATCCAAATGATGCTCCTCAACCATTGTGTGAGGAATCACTTGGTAGTGGTGGTTTTGAAGGTCCAATCGAAGGATATGCTTTATCGAAATACGTGGTATACAGAGCATGTATGATGGCAAATGAGCAACATAATACCTCATTCAAAACAATCCATCCGTGCAATTTATTCGGTCCTTTCGACAATTTCTCGCTGGAAACAGGACATATGTTACCTGCAATTCTTCATCGAATGCATCAAGCGAAAGAAAATGGAAACGCACCGGTTGTAATTTGGGGAGATGGTACTGCAAAGCGAGAATTTCTTTACGCTCCAGATTTGGCCGATTTCTTGAATTTTGCACTTTCTAAATTCACTGAATTACCAGAGGTCATGAATGTTGGTTCTGGAGTCGAAGTTAGCGTCAATGAAATGCATCAACATATGGCTGAAGTCATAGGGTATACTGGTGAATTAAAGCACGACATGACTCGGCCAGTAGGTCGAAAAAGGCGATATTTGGAACTCTCAAAACAGAACGAATTCGGGTGGTCGCCAAAAACTCCATTTGAAGAAGCATTGATGTTCACGTATGACTATCTCAGGGGGACATTAGAGTGAGTTTACCATTAGCAACCAGTACTTGGGACGATGAAGAATACAATGCGATCCAACGTGTAATTGAGAGCGACAGGTTCAGCATGGGGCCAGAAGTTGAAAAGTTCGAAAAGGAATTCGCTTCCTATTTCGGATCAAAATACGCCGTCATGTCGAACTCAGGTTCCTCTGCCAATCTTCTTGCAGTTGCAGGAATGATATACGCCAAAGGCATTGATTTGAAGCCAGGAGACGAGGTACTTGTTCCAGCAGTGTCATGGTCAACAACGTATTTTCCAGTTCATCAATATGGTCTTACAATGCGCTTCGTTGATATCAACGAAGAGACGCTAAACATCGATCTAGATGCAGTCGAGGCAGCAATTACTGAGAAAACAAAACTCATTTTCGCAGTCAATCTTCTTGGTAATTCTGTTGATTACCATCGACTACTCGATATTGCAAATAAGAACAACTTGCATGTTATCGAAGATAATTGTGAATCTTTAGGGGCGACAATCGATGGTAAGCAAGCGGGGACATTCGGTCTTGCTGGCACGTTCAGTTGCTTCTTTAGCCATCACATCTCAACAATGGAAGGTGGCGTTACGGTCACCGATGATGAGGAATTGTACCACGTTATGCTTTCACTTCGCGCTCATGGTTGGACCCGAAATCTCCCTCAAGAGAATCATGTTGTCGAGAAATCAAATGATCCATTCATGGAATCCTTCCGCTTCGTACTTCCCGGATACAATCTACGTCCGCTTGAAATGTCAGGAGCTATCGGCCAAGCACAACTTCGCAAAGTCGATACCATCATCTCTGGAAGAAGAAAGAATGCTGTAACCTTCCAGAATGTGATGAAGGAGGTACCTGAAATCATAATCCAAAGAGAGGTCGGTGAATCCTCATGGTTCGGCTTCTCGATTATCTTGCCCGACTGGTGCGAACGGGCCCCTGTTCTCGATGTTCTTCGAGAAGCTGGAATCGAAACTCGACCAATCGTAGCTGGAAACTTCACGCTCAATCCCGTCATTGAACATCTAACCCATAGCATCCATGGGCCGCTTGATGCAGCAAATAAGATTCATGAACAAGGATTCTTTGTCGGGAATCACCACTATGATATTTCACAACAACTCCATCAATTTGCAAATTTGTTGAAGTCCTGCCTCGATAACCAGCGTCAATGAACGCATGTTTGATGAATTAGCACATGATGGCTAACATATGCGACAGGGTGCTCTGCACAGGACTTCGTTTGTTCTGATTGCATTGTTTCTAATGATGCCAGGCATTACCTCCGCTCAAGATGAGGCTGATTGGAGAAGCAATGGAATTGATCCAAGTACATGGAGTGATGGTCCAGTTGTTGAAGAGACTCCTATGCAATTTTCGTATTACAATGACCCCGTGTTTTCTATTAATGTCACATATACGCCCGATCACTTTGACGACGAAGTTAATGGAGAAATTATCATTGAATTGTTTCCTCAATGGGCTCCAATAACAGTTGCGAATATGGTCGAACATGTTGAAGACGGACTGTATGATGGAATATTCTTTCACCGAGTGATCAACGATTTCGTTACTCAATCAGGAGATCCTGAATGCACAACAGTCATCGTTTATCCAGCCACAAATCTGAATTGTGGTTCTGGAGGTACTGGTGAAACAATTCCACTTGAACATGATGAGAACCTAAGTCACGTTGATGGGGCAATTGGAATGGCTCGAGGTGCGGACGAAGACTCTGCTGATTCACAATGGTACATCGCTGAAACAGAGGCTCACGGACTTGATCCTGAAAACAGAGATGATGGAGGATATGCGACCTTTGGTATTGTTCGTCAAGGAATGAGCCACGTGCGAGCGATTGCTGAAACACCAACCTCTGATGATGCAACAGGCACAGATTTAGACAATCCATTTTCATCAGCAGGACGTCCTGTCTATGAAGTTCGAATCAATAAAGTCGAAATGATCGGTGTTGCAGACCCAGATGGGAAGTTAAGTGGTCAAGGAGCAGCTGGAGAAGAAGATGGAAGTGTTTCAACAGGACTTCTCATCCTTATCTTAGTCGGTATTGCAGTAGCAATCGGTGTCGTGATGATGTTTGTTTCGAGTCAAAAAGTTGAGTCTGTAGACGTCAAGGTTTATGATGCAGAATTACTCGATGAAAACGAAACATCGAGTACAACATGACGTACTCGCGGTGCATACCATTTGACCTTCTCGAGATGCTGATGGCTGCAGTACCAATCCCGACCGTCTTTTTGAGCGTATTTCAAGCAGGTTTGGATTGTATCAGTCGTCCACTTCTTGATGTGTTCTTCTTCAACATTCATGTGGATATGCATGCTTCCACCTTGCTCTTTGAGTGCTAAAACCCCTAGTTCCCATGCTGCCTCAGAACTTGGAAGCAACCCCAAGAGAACACGATCAGCAATTCTGCGTAATCCTGGTAGTGTCGTTTGATTGTCTCCTTTGTGAATTGTGATCGATTGTGAAATCTCATTCTTTTGAGCAGCCCATTCTAAGGCTTTGATGCTCTCTGGGTTTAGTTCACAAGCGTGAACATGAGCGGCTTTTCCATGGATAAGTAACGGAAGAGAATAGTAACCAATACCTGCAAAGGCATCAACAATGATTTCTTCTTTAACATCGAGAGACCCCATTCGATGACGTTCTGTAACGTTACCCGAGGAGTACATCACTTTGCATGCATCAAATCCGTAGTATAGGCCGTTATCTTTTACCTCGACCCAGCCAGAATCTCCAAGCAATAATTCCACTTGAGAAGAGCGGATTGTATCGTTTGCAATAGGTTGCTGCCGCCCAATCCTTCGTGCTTGTAATACATCTGCAATCTGTGTGAAAAAGTCAATTTTATCTTCAATTATATCGTCCCAAATTGGCTGAGTAAACGCCTCTTTGGGAAAGAGAATAAGATCGTCTAACCGTTCCCATTTCGTAGGAATTAATTCTATAATATGCTCCATATCTGTCGAAATATACCTTCGAACCACCGCCTCTATTTGTTGATGAGGAGTTAATGACGGAGGCGAATGTTCAAACATTACACGTTCGGTTCTGTAAGGAATTTCTATTGATGCAAATGAAACAGGTTCAGAAGAAATTGGAAGAGCAAGTTCTTCATTGACTCGTACAGGTGTGTAGTGTTTATTCAATGCCTTTGTTCGACGCAGATGTTCATACATCTCCTCTCCAAACTGGATTGGAACAATGACTGCAACAAGTTCGTCCATAACTACGCCACCAACCACTCCTATGGGGAAGTCCTTTGAAGGACTTCGGATTGTAGAGGTATCATGGAAGCCGAGAATATTTGGAAACTCCGTCTTTTCAGTCTCTGTTTAACACTGTTTTTCGTGATACCGATCCTCGCACCTCTCGTCTCTGCTGATGGCATGGCCGCATGCGATGGTGCGGGAATGAGCGAATGTGATGATTACGATTCGAATGACGATGGGACGCCACATCAACAAGATTGGATTCGAGGAACCTATGACTTTGATTTGGAGGATACTTCCAGAATTACACTTTCGTTGAGTTGGGCGATTCGAGAATTTGATAGAAGTAAAGTCGGCCTCGATGATCCACTGATTCAAACAGCACTTGCAAACGATGGCTTGGATGTAAATGATGGAATTCCAGCAGACATGATTCGTAGTTACTTTGCTTATGACGACGGCTCTGGAACAGTTGGTGATCGAATGCTTGGAGAAGTCCAGAGCACAATTCAAGACCTTCTCGCATCAGGATTCGGAACTGTAAACGGCATCAATACACAATACGATACATCCTATACAGAAGGAGGGACGACAATTCCTTGCACAACAGACGCTTCAATAGATTCGATTTATGGTGGAGAAGGAGCAAGTCAAAACAACGTGTTCGACCCCCCATTATGCTTCTCGACAATAGCCGACATCAGCTTGTCAACCAGTACGTTCAATCTTCTCAATAATTCAGATTTAGACTTGGAACGAGCGTATCAAGGTCTCTTGATTATGGGTTCTGAACTTACAACAAAATTCGATGTTTTCGCTGAGCCAGGTCATGCATCAACATTTTCAATCAATCCACCAGATTACGCAACGATCATCGGCGTCGATAGCAATGGTTCCGTTGCCGCCCGACCAGGTCCACCTGCTTACTTTGCTGGCGAATGGACTGTTGATAATCTCGATGCAGGAGTTGGCGATTCTCGGATTGACCAAACAGTGAGCCTTACCATGGCGTACCGAAATTCATCAACCACCCAAGTGGTTGAACTCGATCCTAATGATGAAGCAATTTCTCTTTATCTCAAAGTTGATTTATTCAATGAGCAAGCTGTCCAAATCGACTTCATTGCTGGATTGAAATATCTGGATCAAAATACGATGACGGACTGGGGGATTTCTCTTGTTGAGTTGTCCGAACTTGCTACAATCCCTCAGATTACTTCCGATGGAATTCGTCTTGCATATGAAAATGGAATTGCTCCATTGGATGACTTTACTGATCAATTCCCTGTTGATTCAATTGGGGATGCCTTTTCTGATTCAATACCCGGAAATCAGAACATAGAGATGAGTCAATTGACGTGGGTAAGCGACTCTGTCGCAGAAGGGATTGTTGGTGCAGCAGGTGGCTTGAATTACACGCATTCAACTGGTTGCTCAGAAACAGTCACGCCTCCAGCAACCCTCTCATACTGTATTCAGGGCCCTTCCGCAATGGGATATAATCATCCAATTTATCTTCGTTCAACAAGCAATACTTTCAATCTTGGTTTACTCGATATTATTCAGGACAATATCCCCGAAACACAATTCTCAACACAAATTAACAGCATCACAGAAGAAGATTTACGACGTGTAATGGATGCGGGTCTTTCACTTGAGACAGTCCTCGATACTGATTTCCTTGAAGGCATGATTCCATCCGACCTTCCCCCTACAGAGATTACGTTGGAATTGATTCTACCGAGTTGGATTCAAACCATAGACGGTGAAGATCGAATTATTCTCCAACACTCTCTCGAAGGAGATAATCGCAATGAAATATCAATTGCTGGGCCTTCTCCTTACACATACAATCATCCAATTTCCAATGCAGCAGGGGATGTAATTTGCGTCCAAACCCAGAAAACATGTGTATCGACTTCACTTGATATTGATTTTGATACGTTCGATGTTAACGAGTGGACCAAATCCGTATCCGTTGAGTTTGGCCTGGAAGCCAGTGCTGTTGTTCACCGAGTCGCTTTGCCACAAGGGTACTACGATGTTAATGATGATACGACCATAAGAATGGATGTTATTCCAAGCGACTTGGTTCGATTAATGGGTGATATAATGAGTCGGACAGATGATCCGAAGGTCATACGAAAATGTCTTGATCCTGATTCTTCAGAAGATGATTGTGATCCAGACAGACTCATAGAATTCAATCTTACATCAGAAGGTTTGATGGATTTCGGAACAGATGTTGGTGTCAAATTAACCAATGAAATACAGATTATCTCAAAGGAACTCACTGAATTTGAAGATTCACCATTTAACGAAGTCGATATTGGTGATTTTGAGATTAAAACCAGTCTTGCTGGGCTTGGCGAACCTGGGCCAATAGTAGGCGATGAGATTCCTCTAAGCGTCTCGATTAAGATTCCAAAGGTGAGGTATACCCTCGCTATCTCGAGTCCATGGGGTGACCTTTTCTCTGGAGATTTGGATTTGTTGACATTCTCACTACTCACTGAAGATTCAATACGCTCGCCGTTCCTCTCTCCAATGGTTTCGATGATCGATAGCATCTCGACGATGTTCTCAAACAGCATAGTTTCAACAGATGGTATAACCTTCCCTCCCGAAGATGGTGAGGCTTTGACCTTCTCGACTGGTTCGTGGGATACGACAATGCATGAAGAAACTGAATTGGATTTGTCAGGCCCAGTGAGTTTCACACTACCAAAGGGGATCAAGGCTATTGAAGCAACATCAACGCAGGGCAATATGGTGCTCTCTACGGAAGATGGCCGCCAGGTGATTACCTATACAATTCCTCCAGATGGTCTCGATGATGAAGTCACCATCCGATTGCAAGTGACTTGGATGTATCTTCTTGGTCAATTCTGGGCATACCCAGCCGTTGTGTTGATCCTATTGATCCTCCTCATTCGTAGACGCCGTAAGAAGAAGCGAAAGAAGAGAGCTGCACGTGAATCAAAGAATTCTCTTCTCAAAGCCCAGAAGATGGGCTTATCAGAATCTGATTTCGCTCAGATGGCAGGTCTGGTTGACCGGCAAGTCGGTGGTTATGAAGAAGGAATCGATCCTTTCGAAGCCATGCAGAATGACGAATTCAATTAGCGATGCAAAGATTCGTGGATTCTGTCAGCAAGGGATGGGCCAATTCCTGGAACAGTCTTGAGATCCTCAATACTTGCATTGCTGATACCTTGCCGTCCTCCAAAATGACGAATGAGAGTCTGCAATTTTTTTGCTCCAAGACCGAGGACGTCTTCTAATGGGTCACTTAAACGAGATTTTTTCCTTCGTTTTCTGTGGAATGTGTTGACAAATCGATGAGCTTCATCTCTTGCATGAACGAATACCCTTCCTCTTCGATCGAGGATAATCGGTTCCTTTGCATCTCTGAAGAGCGTTTCCTCACGTTTTGCCAATGCCGCTAATTGAAACCGATCTTCGATGCCATGTTCTTGGAGTAATTTACGAATAATATCCAGATGTGTTTGTCCACCGTCGAGAAGTAACAGATCTGGCCACTCTTCTTGCCGTTTCATCCATCGTTCAACGACTTCTTTCATCATGCGTAAATCATCTAATGCATCACCTTTTACAATGTATGTCCGATATTCTTTCTTCGCAGGTCGACCATTCCGCATAACAACGCTTGCACCGACTCGTTCATCGCCTTGTAATTGAGCCATATCAAAGCAAACGACATGGTTCATTTGTTCAACACCCACCAATAGGGCTGCCTCATCTGCAGCTATCTGTTCCAATGACCCACTTGATTTATTTGATAATCGAGTGACTTGAATTTCGGCATTTTGATCTGCGAGCGTTCGTAGTGTAACCATATCGCCCCGAATCGGTGTTCGCACTTCGACAGCCGATCCGCGCCGTTCATCCAACCATTCTTGCAAACCATCCAGAAGTGGTGTGGGTGTGAGCAACAAACGAGGGGGTCTCCGATTGACATAATGCTCACTGACGAAATGACTGACAGTTTCTCCGATGTCGCCTCTATGCACGTACGGCCAGACTTCTTGGCCTTTGACAACACCTTCATCAGCATGAAGAACAATCAATGCAGCAAGGTCGCCTTGTTCAGCAAAACCAATTGCATCACAGTCACGGTATAACTTACTGGAAACAACATGCTGCCCAATAGTGGTGCGAATAGAACGTATTTGATCTCTGTAATATGCGGCTCGTTCAAACATCATCTTATTCGAACATTCATCCATTTTTTCTCCAAGATCCTCAAGCAATTCAGTCGCTTCTCCGTTGAGAATTTTCTTTACCATTGAAACCCTTTCTGGATATCCTTCTGGATCAACACAAGGGCCCCTGCATAACCCGATATGGCTTGACAAACAACCATCCTTTCCTCTGCAATCTTTATCTCGAATTCCAAAATGCCGTCGTAGTAATTGCATGACTTGCTTTGCAGCCCCAGCATTAGGGAAAGGACCCCATCGATGCGCTTTCTTTGGTGGATGACGCGTGTACATAATACGCGGGAATTCTTCAGCAGTTAGTATCAGATATGGATAGGATTTGTCATCCTTCAACATTGAATTGAATCGTGGTTTATGCTCCCGAATGAGTTGCCGTTCGAGTATGAGGGCTTCTTGTGGCGTTGTCGTAACGATGCATTCAACATCATCAGAGCGAGAAACAAGTTCGGGAATCATCTGACGATCAGGATTGGTGGCAAAATACGAGCGAATCCGTTCATTCAAGCGAGTAGCTTTGCCAACATAGAGTACTCTTCCCTCATTTGTTTTGAAAAGATATACGCCGGGAGATGCCGGCAAATCAATGGATGCTGCATCGACCGGCATGGAAATTGCTCACACTCATAGGTCAAAAGAACACGTATTTCTTCCTCTCACACATGAAGCGGACAAATCCAAATGCATGACCTGCTTCGTTCAACTAGGAATCGATATGTTATCGCCCTCAATGCTACGGATTTTACGATGGTTGGAATCGTATCCATCTTCTCTTGAATCCGCATGGGACGTGCCTCGTTCGCTTTCTCTAGAAGGTATTGCAGATGGCATAGGAGTGGTTCGTTCTGCCCTGTTTCAACCCATGTCAGCCCTCGAAGAAAAAGAACTTCTTTTCACCCGACAAGCTCACGTTTTAGGAGGAGGTCGAAGAAAGAGAAAAGTAATCCATATCACTGAAGAAGGACGGGATTATGTTCTTCAGAAAAGCGATGAAACGGTCGCATCTCGACATGATTTATCTGTCAAGATTTTTGGGCAAGCACCAACATACACTTCTCTTATTGGAAGAGAAAAAGAATCAGAACAATTGTTGGACTATGTCAATGCAAGAAAGCAAATTCATCTTCGAGGATTGCCTGGAATCGGAAAGTCAACCTTGGCCCGTTCTCTTGCAGAAACTGTTGCGAAAGAAGGAATGGAAGTGCGCTGGGCAGGGATTGATGCCTACACCGATGTTTTGATGTTGATGCAACGTTTTGGCTTTGAAACAACAATGATGTATGATGCTTCTGCCTATGCTTCTCTCTTTATTGATCAACAAGATACGGTTGTTATCATCGATGATATACAAGCCGTCAGCGAACGACACAAAGAGGCCTTTTCTCAATTCTTTTCTTCCCTCAAAGAATTAAACATTCCAACGATTCTCATTGGAAGAGAACCGCAGCCATTTGACATAGACGGCCCTATTGTCTCCTTAGGGCCGCTTGAACCAAAGCAGGCCATCCAATTACTCGGAGATGAAATGGACGTTGAAAAGAGAACTGAAATTGCTGAGCGATTAGGTGGCCACCCTCTTGCAATTCTGATGTATGATGATTCGACACCTTTGCCCGAAGAAAGTGATGATGTTCGAGCATACGTTGAACAGGTTGTTCTTGGCGATGTCTCTGCAGATGTTCATGCAGCAATCCCTCCGTTCCTCATGCTTCCTTTCCCAGTTCCTGCAGAGCGAATGACCAATCCTGAAGATGTCTCACTTCTGGATGAACATGCTTTACTTCGTTGGATACCGAACGATTTGTCGATGGAAATGCAACATCTTGTTCGCAATGTTTGTCGCTCAAATTTAACGGATAGTGAACTTGACAAACTTCATCTTGAATCGATTGAACATTGGTCTCAACACGGCGATTCGTTTTCTTCAATTGCTGAACTTCATCACCGAATTCAGCGCAAAGAAGAAGATATTGGCTCGGTACTTTCTCAACAAGCAACCGTTCTCATGCACGAACGTTCAGGTTCGTTTGCAACCCTTCTCGATGAGGCGGTATCCATACAACCCACAGATGTTGATTTGATTGCACTGGCAACTCAACACGCCCTTAATCGCGCAGAACTTGATATCGCAAAAGAATATATTTCACAGGCAGAAAAAAATCCAAGAATCGATCATCTGCGTCTCCAAATCGCTCATTTTGAAGGGAAAAAAGGTTCGATAGAATCCTTTGAGCAATCCTACGAAACCATTGAAGATCCTGATGAAAAACTACGCCTTCAATTATCTGTATTGTCAAGAGCAATCGATGACCTCGTTGGAGAGACTCCATCGGAACAATTGACTCTACTGGAGAGAATGATTCAGAACATTTCTCCTCCAGATGAACCTTCGATTCGTCAAATCGTTCTCACATCAATCGTCGTGATGAAGCATTCAATTGCATTGCATAAAGGCGACTTTTCTGAAGCTACTTTCCTTCGAGAACAATTGATTTCAATTGCAACAGAGCACGATACACTCGTTCAATTTCTATCGGCGAAAGCCTCCTTGGTGGAAGCACGACCAAACACCATGGAATTTGCTCTAACCATTAAGGAAGTTGAACGTATTTCTGAACAATTGAAGCAACCGTTGTTCAAAGCATCCCTTCAACTTCTGTTGTGCGAGTCTTTGGTTGAAACAGAACCATTCCGTGCTCAACATATCCATTCAACGTTGGATATTGCGATGATTGAGTCAATGGATTCAGTAACTGCGAATCGATTGGTCGCTCGATGGTGGGCATTACGTTCTCAATTAGAACCTCAACAAAAAGTTTCGTCAATCCGCGAGGCGATTCTACGATTCCGTTTGTCCGGATGCCCAAACAGGGCAAGATACCTTTCAAAACAACTTCATCAATCGATGTGATTAGAGCTCGGCACCGATCATTGTTTTCGTGTCTTTGATTCCTTGAAGAGGTCGGATTTCCTCAACAATGCATCGGGTAAGCACAAACTCATCATCTGCCTGAACGCGTGCGATAATATCGAATTCTCCGAAAAGCATCCAACGATCGGTCACATGCTCAATCGAATCTAACGCATTACGAACATTTTCTTCTTCACCAGGTTTCGTTGTAATCAATACAAATCCAATCGCCATGTTATCACCCTAATATTCGACTGCAATCAGTGTCTGAGTATCTCGAATTCCTTCGATTGTTCTAAATTCCTTCATCAGAAGAGTGGTCAAATTCTGTGCGGAATCACTGCTTACACGAGCGAGTAAATCGAATTCACCATACAAAGCATGGACTTCTTGTACCGCTTCATGAGAAGTGAGTGAGAGGTAAACATCACGTTCATGTGATGGCTTAGTTTTGAACAGGATAAACGCCTCAGGCATGATTTGACCCTTGAGTATACGGGTTTTATCGCTTGGGGTAAGATATTTTGCTCTAATCAACCAACGGATGGCTTCAAATGGCATTGCTATGGATGAATAAAACATGGTAGGGAGGCAACCACTGATTGCAGGGATATTCCTGTTCCTCCTCCTTTTCATGTCTCTTTCACCAATGGCAAACAGTGAACCTCTTGAGCAGAAAGATTCCGAGAATGAAACCTACGTTTCTGCAAGGTCGACAACGACGTGGTCGGGAACTGTTGATTTAACTTCGAACTATTATGTGGATATTCAAGATGAATTGTTGATTACATCCTGTACTAACGTCACGATGTCCTCAAACGTCCGTATTATTGTCGATGGAAGAATTACGATACAAGGAACCCCGACATGCCCTGTCGTGTTGTCCTCCAGTTCAACAAGTTCAAGCGACCATGAAGGAATTCAATTCAACTCCTCATCAAATGGACGAGGCAGTATAATCAATCATCTTCATATTGAAGATTCGATTTTTGGTTTAACTCTGTATGATGCTGATCCAGTTCTCAACAATGTTACAATTTTCAATCCAGATCGAGTAGGTATCGATATGTTTGGAAGTTCTAGTCCAGTGATTCGAGATTTGCATGTTGAGCAAGCAGGTCGTCTTTTGCCATTCCAAAACGATTGGCGCTATGGGATAGGAATGTCGGTTGGTTCAGGTTCGACACCGATTGTTGAGGGGGCTTACTTTACGGATCATTTGCTAAGGGGTCTGAACCTTTGGGGAGGTTCGGGCGGTATTTTCCGAGACATTGTCATGGACAATATCTCTGGGGCAACACTAGGAGAGCCAACAGGTGTTTGGGTCGAAGACAGTGTTCCGTTGTTTGAGGATTTACGTGTCGACAAGAGCGATACTGGAATTATTGTTCGCCACATCGATGATTCTGGAAATACTCGAGGTGTATTCAGAGATGTGATCATCACCAACAGTATGTATCGTGGTGTTTATTTGGATAAACAAAATCACAACAATTACTCAAATTATGAAACTGCTGATTTCACAAATTTGTCCGTTTTAGGAACAGGCTCCTCAGGTGCAAAAACAGCAAATATTGCCAATGCAGCAATCGAGGTGAATGCAACAGGGGCTTGGCTTGAAAATGTCCTTGTTGATGATTCATCAAGTGTGGGTGTACGGCTCTTCCGTGTTGATTCAAGTACCACATTCAGGAATCTAACAATTACAGAATCCGGTGAGGCTGGGCAAGGCCCTCATAGTGCAGGTCTAGCCATTACGAGTTCATACTTTGCTGCGCATCTTGAAGATATTGAGATAAGTGGCTCACCAGGGCCAGCACTTTGGTCTTCATCTGGTGGAGCAGTCCAAGGAACCGACTGGCACTTCCACAACAATTCTGAACATGGAATTTTAATTGATTCAGCGACAGTTGTCGTCGATGGCCTTGATACGAATGATAACGGATATTCTGGGGCTTATGTCTATGATTCACGATATGTTACGCTCACAAATTTCACTTCTGAAAATGATGGGTCACTCGGTGTAACATCCTTGCAGACAGCAGGTTTGTCCTTCAAGAAATCAAATGACCTCGAATCGTCCTCTGGTGATGTGACTTGTCGAACATGCGTCATCCGTTCATCAGCTGGTCACGGAGTTTATGCAGAAGATTCAGTAGATTTATGGCTTGAAAATCTGACTGTATCAGATATTGGTTCGTCATTCAATCCAGTTCACATTGACAATGGGGGCCTGACCATTGGCGCACAAGGCGGTAGATTCCATATCTTAGATGCGACCTTGAATCATGAATCCACAACCGAATATGCGGTATACATTGAACAAGCTGCAGGTCAAATTGATGACTTAACCATGGATGGAAATCATTCAGGAATCTTTTGGGATGCAAACCATAACGGTGCATATCCATCTACACTCAGCAATACAGTCCTACGAGGGACTGAATGTCTGAAGTTGGTGAACCATCCAAACCTAGGAGGGTATGGAAACACAATTGATTCAGACTGTACTGGAAACATTTACTTTGAAAATGCAGATGTGAATTTCTCGAACTTCCTTGATTCAACAGGAAGCCATATTCTTGATCTGGATGCTTCTTCGACTCTGCATCTTCACCAACCGAGTAATCTTGATCTAACCATCGCAAACATTCCATCAGGAGCAACGATTGATGTCGCTTGGGATGTGACCATTTGGGTTGTCAACAATCTGTCCAATGGGGTTCCATCTGCATTTGCAAATGTTACATTCAGCCAATTCGAGCCTTCTCTTTCCAAGTTTACCGATGACATAGGTACGACACAACTTACTGATTTCATTGGCCAGCGTTGGAGCAATACGGGGGCTTCGCCTCACAATGATGTCACTGTTAATTGTGGGTATGACAGCGTAAGTAACTCAACAACAGCCGTTCTTGATTCAGACCAAATCATGTATTGTCGTCTGAATTTGGATAACCAAGCACCATTCTTGATGTGGACTTCTCCTCTAGATGGATCTGTTTTCCCATCACAAGGTGCTGTCGTGTTCAATGCATCAGATACATGGGATTTGGATGAAGATGAACTCACCTTTGCATGGACAAGCGACATTGATGGAGACATTGAATCATCATGTACGGGCTCATGGGGCCTCTCAAATGGGCCAAGTAATGGAGTGCCATTTACTGCGAATACCAACGACCAGTGGGCATGTGGATTGTCTGATGGACTTCATACTCTTACACTGGAAGTTTGTGATGATGCTGGACATTGTGTTTCGGAAACTAGAACAATTGAATTAACCAATCTTGCGCCTGAATTGAATGTGACATTTGAACCAGGTTTAACTCAGTTCAGTGAACTGATTATGCCACAAACTGGTACGGTTGTGATCAACACCACAGGAACATTTGACCCTGAAGGAGACGACTTCGCCTGTATCATCACATTCGGTGGCTACAACCGTCAAAGTCCTGTTTGGGACAACCAATGGGATTGTCCGCAAGAGATAACGTACACATTCGATCACTTCTCTGACGATCCACCTGCATCATTTTTCCTGACTGTAATTGCATGGGACGAAGTAGGTAACAACGACACATACTCTGCTGAAGTGAAGTTGTTCAACGAAATGCCAGAAGCTTCTTTCACTCTTGAGAGAAATGGTACCGAAAGTGAGGACCTCATTTTCTTCAATGGAAGTTCATCATATGATCCTGAAGGAAATGAGATTTCCTTTGAATGGTGGTCCAACGTCGATGGAAGCTTGATGGTTGGTAATACGATTGAGAACATTTCTTGGGATGGATATCTTTCACGAGGTGTTCATCAAATCGAGTTAAGAGTTACAGATAATCGAATGGAACATGGTGGTCAGATGTCTGTGTATTCGGAATTAATCACGGTTGATAATTCCGTTCCTAAAGCCGTTATCGAAGACCTTGACGTCTTTGATAATCTCGATTCTTCAATTCTCATCCCGTTTAGTGCAAATGGAAGTGGTGATTGGGATTCAGCCTGTTCAACCTTCCCTGCTGGTGATGATTGGCATTGTTCAGAGATTGAACCAGCAGCAGGATCTGAATTCCTGCAGATAATTTGGACGAGCGATATCGACGGTCTCCTGACTCCAGAAGGGGAGGACTGGTTAACCTTCGAAGAACGATTGAGCGCAGGTGAACACGTTATTACACTCTCAATCAGTGATGGAATCAATCCTGTCGTGACAACAACTCGAGCACTTTCAGTCTCCACATCTGCTCCAGTGCTTGGTCTCGAATCACCACAAAATAACAGTATTTACTCTTCAAAAGACATGATTCTCTTCGATGCTCGTTCGAGCATTGATTACGATGGCGATGACTTTACAATGACCGTTCGAGAGTACGATTTGGTCACAGAAACGTATGTCCCTCTGCTTACAGATGTCAATGCATCGATTACACATTCAGTCAAACTGGACGCAGGTGAACAGGATGTTCAGGTGGAATTGATTGATTCGACTGGGGCAATTCGAATTGAATATGTACACTTGACCATCCAGGCTAGTGACCCAGTTTCAGTTATTCTATCTCCTTCTAATTTAGAGTCAATCGACCCAGGAGTGGCAATTTTGTTTGAAGGTGACTCATCTGATGCAGACGGAGATCTTGTTCTTCGTGAATGGAGATTATGGCCTTCCACAACCCAGCAAAGCAATGGGCAAATGAGTGTTCTAAGTACGCAGTCAACGTTTGCTCAAGTCTTTGCACCAGGGTCACATCACGTTTCTCTCTACGTCGAAGATTCCAGAGGAGCAGTATCTCAAGAACACATCAACTTCACAGTTCGGTCAAGTCTGCCAGAGTTGGTTCAATCAAGTTTACAACTTTCCCAAAAGGAGTTTGTATCTGGTGAAAGAGTAACATTGGAAGTTTCGGTTCAATTGGTCGATGCAGATGGTTCGACAGACGATGTTCGAGTTGATATTAACCACCTGATCCAATCATGGAGTTTCAATCTGTCAGATGATGATGGGGATTCTGTTTGGACAGGTTCTCTGGAATTCCAACCTGACGGCGAAGGTAGCCCAAGTTTGAAAGTAATCGCAACCGATGGCATAGGCGACAATGCCAATATCGATATTCTCCTTGAGCCGTTGAGAGTTGTCGGTGAAGATGAAGGGGGCTTTTTGTCAACGCCTGTTCTGATCGGAGCCATCTCAATTGTGATACTCGTTGGACTTCTTATTACCATTCAACGTCGTCGACAAGCCACCGCTGAGATGAAATTAATCGACTCATGGGGTGTCTTTGGAAATGGATTAGAGGAAGAGGCTGAATCGGAGGATACTGAATCCGATGATATTGAATCAGAAGATTCTTCAGAAGAGGTCTTGGATTGGGACAATGTTTGAAATCTCAATGATTTAGGCCCCCCAAATCTTTGATATACCAGTTCAGTGTGTCAAATCTCATGAAGAGAACCATCGCTCTGCTTTTTGCCTGTCTAATGATTGTTACAACCATACCTGCTAATGTAGCTGCACAAGATGCAGAACCGATCGCTTTTGGGATTGAATACGATTACTCAAACATCAACGCTGACATTGAATCTATGATTGGATTAGATCTAACTGAAATCTTCCAAGAAGTTATGGCTGCTGGCGATGATGCAGGAATCGATTTGTTGATTGGTCGTGTTACAACTGGAACGACAACAATTGTTTTCGAGCAATATGATGGTGATATGGTAACACTCGACGTCGATGGAACACCAACCGATTTTTCCACCAAGATAACCGAATTAACGGTACGACACGGGATCCTCGATGACTTTGCAGTCAATGCAGAATGGGATGATTCCTATGCTGGAATTGAATTGACTGTTGGATATGATGCAGAGCAATTATTCAATGCAGATGTTCTCTACACAGAATACTTTGATGGGAACATGGGCCTTCATGGAATGGACATGGAAATGGAAATTGACGCTATGATTGAGTACAGCGTTGGTATTTCTGGTGAACTTTCTGGTGACGGAGAATCACTTCCCTTTGATGTCGAATTAAAGATTGGTACATCGTACGAAATCAACAATGGTCTACTCGAAGTTCGAATGGACGAGCCATCGCCTGTATACAGCGAGATGACAAATCTTCAACCTGGAGAGCAACTGGCCTGGTCCTGTAACAGTGACGAAGGCTCGGATCCTGCATCTGTCAGCGATGATGATGGAGAAATTGGAGTTACTGATCAATGTTCAGAGAGAAATATCCATTACGAAACCGCAACCTCTGTTGTATTCGAGCTAACAGGTATTCCTACAGAAGAACTTGGACTTCCAGCAGGCGACTTTGACATCTCTATCACAGACTCTGTTACAGATTTGTACGATGGAGAAGTAGAACTCTTCTTCATGGGCGGTGTAATGCAACTGCTCGATGAGCCTTCTCAGATGATCACAATCGATGATGGAAGTACACTCGAAGTTCACCAAGCATATGCGTCTCCTACACCACTCGCATTCCCTGCAATGTGGGCTATGATGTGGGCAAACTCTGTTGTTGGTAGCGGAGATTACCCAACGATCGTTGATGCACTCATGGGCAATGATAACTTCGAAGAAATCTTTGGAGACTTTGCAGATGGCATCAGTGGCGATGGTGATGATGATGAAGATTACTTTGTTTGTGCTAACTTGAATGAAATCTCAAGAGACTTCATGGACGACGGTTATGATGACTGTGGAGATAATTCTGATGAAGAATTCTGGTGTACTGACAATGACGGAAACTCATGGCAGATCAGCCCATGGAGTGTTAACGATGGATGGGAAGATTGTCCAAATGGCGAGGATGAAACCATGGGCCCACAGTATGATCTTTACATTAATATGATGGGCTCTTCAGAAGATGAAATGGAGTTCGAATATTCTGTTTATGGTCTTGATGACAATGAGGATTATGAAGTATCTTGGACAGTTACAAATGATGAAGGCACAACCTCAGATGCTGGGTCAATGGCAGTAACAGATCAAAATGATGTGTTAGAGGCTGAAATCGCTGAAATCAATGGACCTGGCGAATATTGTGTTGATGTAGAAGTCACTCGCCTAAGCGACGACGTTATGATTTCTGAAAGCCAAGAATGTGATTCAGTTTCAAGAGATATGGAACCAAGTGATAAAGTGATAACAATTGTTGAAGCGATTGGAGAATCCACACTTGAGAATGCATTGGAAATCTTCGGAGAAAATCTTGAAAATCGCCTTTCAAACTTCGAAGATGATTTCGATGTCGCATACGAAGATGGTATGGCTTACGCACTGTTTGATACAGAAGACGACAGATTCGTTGGATTCCAACTTGTTGCTTCTCCTGGTGGCACACAATGGTACACACTCATCGGTCCAGAAAGCAATGCATACGGCACACCAACACGTGGTGTTTCAGTCACTTACTTCACAGGAATTGCGGCACAACAAGAAGCAGAAGTCATTGAAGACCAAACCGAATTAGCAGACTTAGTTGATCTTACAACCCACAATACCGATGAAGTTGAAGCAGTCAACGAAGGCATTGATCCTGAGACACTACCTGATGATCCAGTTGATCCTGAGGGAAGCACAAATGAAGAAAGCAACACTACGCAAGATGAAGTATCGAGCTTGCTGCCGTTCGTATCGCCTCTAATGACGGTCTCAATCATTGCTCTTGCAGGAATGTTTGTAACAATCCGTTCTAAGGACGAAGAATGAGCCAAGATGGATACCACTTAGGTCGGATTCATTCAAAGGAATTGCGTGCTCAAGAGCCGCAATTGGATGAGAGTTCAAATCCATCTGGGCCATTATCGCAAGCACCTCGTCGGATTTCTCGATGGCGTATTGGCGCGTGTATTGTGCTCGTTGGACAATTAGTTGTGCTCCAAGGATTAAACACATCTCTCGAAGACGAATCTTGGTTTACCGGACGTCTTTCAGCAACTGTGGAAGAAGGCCCACTTTCTCTTGAGGGTGTAGCAGTAAACATAACCATTGATATGAAAGAAAACCAAGATGACCTTTCGATTGAATTATTTGGTCCCATAAGGTTGAGTCATTGGCAATCAGAGCGTGATAGTAGAGCCGCTTTAGAGAATCAAGAAACATATGAAGAGGATTGGAATGAAACGTTTTCATCACCTACCCCTGATGAAATCAAATCCAATACACATCAGTTGATTTATGGCTCAATGCTGGTATCTGGCATACTGTTGCTCCTAATTTGCATAGATTTTTGGAAGCAACATAGTGGATTTTGGCTTACACTAAGTCGACGTCTACTTTCTTTCACTTCGATGGCAATGGTGCTAACAATATTTGTTATGATCCTCGTTTTGCTACCGATTTCTTGGTTTTCAACTGCAGCGGGAGATCCTGAATTGTATGCTGAAAATGATAATTCAGAGGCCTTCTTAGCACATTCTGATTTTGGAGCAGAGACATCGCTTGGTTTCGGTGGTTTTGTTTTGGAGTTTGAAGGAGGCGGGTACGATATTGGCATGGTACGTCCTGCAAATCGAAGTGCAGTCGAAGCAGAACCGCCTGCTCCTGGATCAGTTGACGCTGAATCCTACATTGGAGTAAAGGGTGAGGTGAGCACAACCACCCCTGAGTTCTTACAGGAGACGATGTATATGTGGATCGCTTTGTGGGTATTTGTCCCCTTCATGCTCATGATTCAACAAAGAGTAGCTATCGATTCAAGATTGGCTCCATTGAAATTCCTGAAACAGGAATAATCACTTTTTCTGTTCTGGCAAATTGTCATTAAGACTATCTGGATTGTCTGCCAATGGACCCCATTCTGTTTTCTTACGAGCGAGTCCGATTCGCTTAGCATAGAGGAAACGTAGGTTCTTCCAACCATCTCCCCATGTATGAATTTCAGCTTCTCCAACACGCTCTCTGTATGGAACTGAGATTTCGATTGCTTTCTTCTTTCCAAGATGCTTTCTTGCAAGGATTTTGACTTCTTCAGAAAGAGGCATTCCATCATTTGTAGGGCGCATCTTTTCATTCTCGAAAATATCCTTGCGGAAAACCCACATTCCAGATTGAGAATCTTTGATGCCATAACCAAACAATACTCGAGCGGTGAATGAAAGAACCCAGTTTCCGAATCCATGCAGGCCAGACATCGACCCTGATTCTGCCATACTCAATCGATCACAAGTGATGAACTTCAAATCATCATCAAGGAGTTTCTTGACGAGTTCAGGAATGAGTTCGGCAGGATAGGTGCAATCTGCATCCATTGTGACAATGATGTCATTTGATGCAACTGCAAAACCAGTTCGATACGCTCTTCCATATCCTTTTCGAGGTTCGAGATGAACACGGACGTCTTTTTCAAGCGCAATTTCTCTTGTACGATCTGTAGATGACCCATCGACAATCATGATTTCAAGCGACTCACACCATCCTCTCGGGATTGCATCAACCGTAGCGCCCAATGCTTCTTCTTCATTCCGAGTCGGTAGGAGAACCGTAACTGAAACGGGTAAAACCTCAACCATGAACGGGCGAGTGGCCGTTAGGGTTTGAATCCATTGGATGTGTCCTGTGCTGTTGCATCAGGACCATTTTGCTCGAATTCTACGAATGGATAGTTTTGCAGCCAAGCGAAGTTTCCTCCATTTCGAAAGTTTTGGCCGGCTGCTGAACACATCTCCAGATCGGCGTACGATTTCATGGAAGATAGCGTCATAGGCTTCGCACATAAGTTGTGGTTGCAATCTTGATTTTGAATCTAAATATTCGAAAAGATGTTTTGCAGATTCCTGATGCCTTCGGACAACTCCCATGTATTCCTGAACGAAGGCTTTCCATCGTTGATTGGTTCCAAAGTCGGTCTTTCCAAGTTCGTCCACATCAATGTTGTATTCTGCTAAGGTCTGAATTGGAAGATAAACTCTCCCTGATCGATAATCTTCAGCAACGTCTCGAAGAATATTAATCATCTGTAATTGGATGCCCATATCAATGGCGTGGATACGAGCTCCTGCATCCTCACAGCCATAGATTTCTATCAATACAAGGCCTACTGCAGATGCAACTTTGTAGCAGTACGAACGGACTTCATCCCAGGTTCGTAGGCGCACTTCGAAGAGGTCATCTTCCATTCCTTCGATGATCGTTTCAAAGTCATCGAGACGGAATTGAAATTGTTTGAAGACTTGATGCATGGCGACAAAGATTGGTTCGTTTTGTGTCGCTGTCTTGTCTCCATTGAACAAGCGTGTTAGTCGTTCTTTAGCATCGACAAGAGCCATTAAGCGATATTTGTGTTCTTGTTCAGAATTGGTTGGTTGTGATTGGTGAATAGATCGAAGCAGCTTGTCGCGTTTGATTACGAGTTGGTTTAGTTGATCTGTTTCGTTGACATTGGGCCGAGTGTCACCATCTGCGATGTCGTCAAGATATCTGCACAATGCGTAGACTGCATGAACTGCTTTTCTCTTTTGAATAGGAAGAGCGGAGAAACTAGTAAAAAATGTAGAAGAAGCTTTTCTACAGATTTCTTCACACCGAAGAAATGCTTCTTCGGCAGAAATTTCTCTTGTCATGTTCTAGCCGCCGAAGTATTAAGTTATGAATGCGTGTTATCTGAATTATTCAATTGCATTGAGACAAGATGTATTGCTAGGCCAATAGGCATCAGCATAACTCCGAAGAAAACGGCTGCCTGTGTCACGGTTTTGTTTACTCCCGCATCCACGCTTCTCTTCCAAATCCATCGAGTTGTGACGATATCTCCTATCACAAAGTGAGTCCATGCGAGCACTGCTCCAGAATCAGTTCCTAGAATTTCGGCCAATGCTTCAACGAAACCACTGAGTGTTCCGTCTCCCATCATGTCGGCAAGTGCACTTAGATTCATCAGCATTATTGTGAGGTAGGCAATCAGTGGTCCAAGGACATACCAAGGTCCACTCATCCATTTTTCTGTTCTCTCTTCATTAGGTTGAAGCAACATGAGGAGCCAGAAGGGTCCAACCCACATCGTAGCTAAAATCAACGCTGCTAAAAGTATCGTATCTACCATTATATCATGTCCTTATATTCTGTTTCTATTTCTGCAATCGACTCTTCAGTGGGGTAATACGTTGAACTGGTCCAATGCGTTAATCCATTTTGATCGATGAGTAGAAGTTTCGGTGTGCTTGGCATACCATAGTATTCGAAAACGGTGGTGCTTAATTTGGTTTCATCGTCGAACTTTAAGATGGAGTCTTCTTCTGTGGGAAGTGTGATCGGCCAAGGAGTGTAGTGGTTGCTTTCATTGGTTCCAAATTCTTGGGCAACATCTTCTTTCGTCTCATAGGAAGGGTATCGTTCGATGGAAACCAGTTGAAGAGGAGGTTCCATGTCCATCCACTGTTGGTGCGTTGAGCGTAGTTCATCAGTCCACTCCTTACAACCAATACAGCCGACTCCGATGAATAGAATCAGAACAGGCCCTTCTGAGAGATTGGCTTTCAATGAATAGGTTGAACCTGAATCTTCCACTCTGTCAAGTGTCTCTAGCGTGAACACCCTCCCTTCTTCTGCAGCTGGATTAATGCATCCTGACAGCATGAGCAATGCTACGAGTGCACCAATGACTCTCAACGAAAATCCCTCAAGCCTTAGTGGCCGTTACGCTTTCTTTCTTTGCCGTTCGGCGTTTTACAGCCTTGCGACCGTTAGGTGATCGTCGAACTCCTTCAAACCAGGTATCAACGCCATTCCAATCAGGATCAATTCCAAGGTCATCAAGTACTAGCTTGCTGCTAATGCGAGCACTTTCAAAGATGGTGGGTAGGCCACTGCCAGGGTGAGTGCCACCTCCAACGATGTAGAGGTTGTTTGC
>CAXDRT010000005.1:0-34603 GCA_963991835.1 uncultured euryarchaeote | reverse complement strand
TTGTTCAGCAGCTTTCCTGGCAGCCTCTTCCTCGGCAGCAATCCGAGCCGTTTCAGCAGGATCTGGGATTCCTAGTGGCAATCCGATCTGTTCAAAATATGTGAATAAATCACCAACAGTCACTGTTTTGTCATTATCTGAATCAAGGAGTGTGAGGAGGCCATTGATGACCCAAGCAGGGGGAGAGGTTCCTGTCGTCTTTTCCAATGCAGCGGAAAGTTCGTGCGGTTGGATGACCGCATCATTATTGGAATCAATTGTATTTGCAATCTCAGCACCAGTCAGTCCAGATCCAAGCAACCAACTAGTGAATTGCTCGTTTAATTGGCCAATCATCGGGTTTGTGGAAACCATTTGTTTGATGTGGTTTCTCATTTTTTCTTGGACCATATTCTTAGCAGCAGACATAGTACTCATTCCCTCCATTTCGCCGTAGTGTATCAAATTGTCTGCGACGGGAATTGGAGTTTTGGCCAATGATTAAACTCATCCTCATGCCATGAAAGGGTGCATAGAAGAGTTTCAATTTGCTCCAAACTAGTCAGATTACGGGCGATTTGTTCTCGATGCAACCAGTTTTTGAGAGCACCAAGTTTTGGACCTTGCTGCATATTTGTTTGGGACATTATCCACTCACCAGTTGCTAATGGCTTAGAGGTCTTACTTACCTTCAGCCCTCTGTTTCTCAGTATTCGTTGTTGAAGATCATCACTCGAATGTCTGCCATTATTCATCGGGGTAAAAAGAGATTCAATTCGAAGGTGTTGTTGAGCCCAATCTCCGAGAACATACTGATGTATACGCAGACTCGAATCCAATAGTTCTGGAATATGGCCTAAGCAAGAATGTCGGAATAAAAGTGTCTTTTTCTCTTGATTGCTAAGTTTCATCATTCGGGCAATACGTTCGCACATTTGGCTTGATACATCACGTAGAAGAACGACAAGTCGATCTATAACATCATCTCCTTCAATGGAGTCGAGTTTAGAAATACGATAATCATCTAACATCCAATCGAACTCAAAGATTTGACGAAGAATCCCATCATCAGCCATTCGTTGAAGAATAATCGAAGCGTTTTTTCCTATGAGAATTCGTTTCAATTCCGACCAAATTCTTTCAGGAGCTATCTTTGAAAGCATGCTCCTTGTTGTTCTCAAAGCATTCGATAAGCCACGTTCAGGTTTCCAAACCCCCGCAAGGCCTTGATCCATGAATCGATATGTCCGTAAAATTCGCAAAGCATCTTCTGAGAGTCTTGATTTTGGTTCACCTACTGCACAAATACGATTTCTCTGAAGATCTTCAAAACCTCCATATGGGTCATAATAAACAGATTTGTGAACATCCAAGGCCATTGAGTTCATTGATAGATCTCTACGAGATAAGTCAACAGTAAGAGAAAGACCCCATTCGACTTCATCAGGCCTTCGCCCATCCCCATATCCTTTTTCAGTTCTAAGTGTTGTAATTTCATAAAAATCTCCTTCGGAGCGAAACGTAATCGTACCAAATTTCTCTCCAGTCGGAATTATGTCAGGATATTCTTTCATTTCCTCAGGCACCATGGTGGTTGCTAAATCATATTCACTGATGGGGATTTCAAGTAGCGCATTACGTACTGCTCCGCCAACAATCCAAACAAAATGTCCTTGATCTTCAAACCAATCAATGATCTCTAAAAGGCTCGATGGAAGGGTTTGAACCATTTGTGTAAGTTCAGGCGTGAGAGGTTTTGCATTCATGCCGCTGGTCGGTTCCATACATCTCCCCCGTGTTGTCCGTTGCTCAAGCAAGAAAAAGCATTATCCCGTGAATTTGATTGGCAATGGTATGGCTTGGGATGAATCTGATGTGAGGCTTGTCCCTCTCGAGTGGCTCAAACCGCATGAAGAAATCAAAGTCAAGAACATGAAAAAACTACTCACAATGACACTTCGATGGGGTGGATTCACAAAACCATTGATTGTCGACAAAGTTTCAGGGGCGATTCTCGATGGCCATCACAGACATGCAGTTGCAAGGCGGCTGGAACTTGCCAGGATTCCAGTAATCGCTGTCGATTATTTTGAAAATGACTCTATCGACCTTGAGTTATGGCCATCTGCACAAATTGATGAAATCACCAAACAAGACGTCATTGACAAGGCTTTGTCAAAAGAACTCTATCCGCCAAAGACAACACGCCACAGAATTGCAGATTATCTGCCTCCAATTCATGTTTCTCTTGAGAAATTATCACTTCTAAACCCTACGACTTCTGAAGAGTTTGAGTAGTTGCTTTCCAGAATCGATTACCTTCGCAAACAGATACTGTCGGATATGCAGGTTGGATTATTGGACTCACATGGATCTCTTTTACGACCGATCGTCGCGAAAACAAAAGAGCAACCTCTCCTGCCGTGTTGCCTTTGAGTGCAGTTTTCAACTGTTCTGAAGAAGTGATTCGTTGACCATTTAATGCAATAATTTCATCTCCAACTTGCAGATGTTCACGTACAGGGGACCCTTGTAGATGAGATGATATGAGCAACTTGTTGTTTTGATTACGCAGGTTTATTCCAAGCCAACCTTGTTCAAAATCATTCCATGAAATCCTCTCAGTCCCTTCTTTACGTTCTTTTATTTTTCTTGCTTCGTATGGTATGCCGAAGAGACTGAATGCACGCTCCAAATCTAAAACACCTTTCTGAGTTGTAAGTTCGTCAAGGAAGGAACCGAGTCTTCGACCTCCTGGAAGTGATGTTAGGGCTTTACGGATATCCTTGTATTGTATACCTCTTTCACTTATATTTTCAACATCAGTATTGTGTTTATGGAAGAGTTTTGCCATGAGATCAGCCACTCCTGATTCTCCGTTTGATCTCTTGCGCAGTTCGGCATCAAGTGCGAAGACAGATAGCTCTCCTTCGAGGTAATAGGAAATCTGAGTCTCTCTTGAGTATGCATGGCTTCTATAGAGGTGTATCCATGCCTCATGACTCGATTCTGTAAGGGATTGAGAATTGATTCCGCTGCGCGAATGATGTCGCTTTAACTTTCTCTTTAGGTCTGCAAAGTAATCCTCTTTGCTCCATGCACCGCTTTGCAAACAGATAATGTCTCCCAACCATGATGTTGTACCTTCAAACCACCAAAGTAGGTCGGAGTTGACCTCTCTTTGAAGATCATAATCAAGGAAATTCTTAGGTCTTAAACGCTTAACGTTCCACTGGTGCAAATACTCGTGGCTGAAGAGGCTAACTAAATCTCTGTATTCTTCAACATTACCTGGTTGTAAGGACGCTCTGGGAACCATTGAGGTTTGAGAATTCGTATGTTCAAGCCCCCCGCGTGCCCCGTCTGTCAAATGTAAGATTGTGTGATAATCATCTTTAATGATGCCAAATAATGCATGATGTTCTCTGATAATACTCTCCATGTCATTGACAAATCGTTCGACCATGATAGGATGCAAGTCTTTTCCACCAGCATCCCAAATGTCGAGCGTATGTCTTCTTCCATCGACAATGGTTTCGATGACAGAATTGGAGTTACATTCTGCAATTCCATCAAGTAAATCATCTCGGTTTTCAGCAGAATAAGTGTGAACATTCATGTCATTGTTCTCCTCTGTCCCAACCGGATTGAGTTGTGTAGTAACAGTCCAACTCTTTGGAAGTTTGAATTGTACCGAGTGCTGCAAATTCATCCGTTCACTTTCAATTCCAGAAGTAGGTAAAAACCAGGTAAACGGAGGCATCATGTGAAGGTGAGTGTGATCAAAATGATTGGAACGGACGCTTAAATCAACAGCTAAAAGTTCGTATTTCACAGTCACGTGTTTTCTTGATTGAACATTTGAGATGACAATAGAATCCACATCCTTTCGAGAAAACTGCAGTTCGCTCCCTGAATCATCAGTGACCGATAAAGCCGTAACATGTTGTATCGGTTCGCGAAGAAAATATGATCCCGGAACCCACCGAGGGAAGGAGAGTTTTAGTTTGGGCTTCAAGAAGGGGGCCTTGATTTGGATTTCAACCTTCAGTCTTTGATGAGAAGGTTGAGTCGCATCGACTGTGAAGGTGATACCTGACTCTGTCATGATGGGGGTTCATCGGTTACGGTTGATAGATTTCGCGCTGCACTCAGTACAACTTCGTCAGAAGATTGGCTGAGAATCCGTTGTGCCAGCTCTTGAATGACTTCGTCATTTTGCCGATGTAAGATTCGTTCTAACATCCTTGATTTATCGATACTATCTACCCGTTCATCAAAGAGTAATAATTCTCTCAATACATCACTCTTGGAATCATTGCGTCCGACAAGCCAACGAGAAACAACTGAGGTGCAGTCCCCTTCAAGAAGTGTCTCAATCCTCTCATCATCTGCTTCTTTTATGTGTTCTCTCATACTTTCAACAAAGAATCTACGTTGCGAATTTGTACAACTTTTAGCGAGAGGAGTTATGTTTTCACTCCCTTCTTTAATCGCTTTAGGAACTGCTAGTTTCCATAATGCAGCATCACTGAAAATCGCCCTGTTCAAGAGAGTTACTTCCTTTTCACTCAGTTCCATTTCAAGCATACGAATCCCTGCCTGTTTTCGTACATCAGGGTGTGAGTCTGTAAGAGCATCCAGTAAAACAGGAGTATCATCTGTGAGAGCAAGCATTGCTGACTTTACTGCTTGGTCTTTTGAATTTAGGAAGAGTTCCTCTTCATCATTCTTTAAAAAATCATTATCGATGAGATAGACCGAAGCATTTCTTTTCACAATTGTATCTTCGCTTACAAGTAAAAGTCGTGCCAATTGTTCAGCTAGATTCAAATCTTGGATATTTTGAAGGACTGAAGAAACACATTTGTGACCATCAATCTTCTTTCCACTAGCAAGTTCCACCAAAAGGTGAGGTGCATGTGTGGGAGCCCATCTTCGATAGGCTTCAATCGCCTTATTCCTAAACCAGATGTCTTTGTCGTTAAGGAAACCAGAAAAAGCCTCTACGCTTTCGTGAATATCGGAATCGAATAAAACGCGAACTGCCCTTCTTCGTTGACGAACATCTTTGTGTTTGAGTTTAGCAATTGTGGATTGAACAGATGCAGCCATATTTCATTCCTCAGGGCTTAAATTCATCAAAAGTAGGTCCAGAGGGGTCGTCACTTCCATCGATATCGCCTGGTCTGGCAAGAGAAGGAGCCAACATCAATTGGATCATTGGCCACAAATGAACAAATTGCTGCATATTCTCAATGATGAATTCCTCTAATCCTTCCTGTTCTAAATGTTCCATGAGACGTAATTGGTCTGCAAGTTCGGCTAAAGCATGCAAATCTTCTTGGCTGCACATCTCCATTTCATGACATGTCTCAATCAATGTTTCAATTAAGTCGACTATTTCTACTGCTGTGAGCGGTTTTGGTTCACTTTCAATAATGTCAACTGGGCCAAAAGAAACTGGCCCTAAAGACGTGGGGTAGAGTTCATCTCCCTGTCGTTCAATTTTCATCAATTCCTGATTTCTATGTTCGCCAATAGGGGCAATGACAAATCCATTTTCAACAATTCGTTGATCCATCCACTCTGGAATCTCAGAGATGCCACCAGTTACAACGATTCGATTCAAATCTCCCGGGGTTTCTATCGGAGCAACCTCAATAGCCTCAATTGTCCGAACGTCGATTGTTGGCCAACCTGAGAGCGCTTTTGCAGTATGTCGAATGATTTCCTCCGATGGATCGAGTAAGATAACACGCCCATCTTCGCCAAGAATTGTGGCTATCAATGCTGCAAGATATCCTCCTTTTGAGCCCAAGATAAGAACTTCTTGACCTTTTGTAAGTTCAAGTTGATGCAGTAATGTAACGATCATGTGGGGTGCTGAAATGGTCTTTACCCCGCCGTTTTTTGTCTCCATAAAAATGACAGGTCGATCATGGAAGAAACAATCGTAATCATAGGATGTAAATTGCTCAAGATGGAGCGAACACATCGCTTCTCGGACATGGTCAGGGACAATCATCCCCGAGTCTTCAATCCGATTGAGAAGTTCGTTCACTCCCTCCATGAGTTCCTCACCATGGTGTTACGTAAAAACATAAGGAGGACTAATCAATATCCTCTCGAAGTTCATTTAGAATCTCTTCGGGTGCTTTAGACGAGTCAATTTCATTAAATTCTACTTGATTCTGTTCGACTTCTCGTTCAATATTATCTTTCATCCTTTGAATAAGTAATTCGAAACCTTCTGTTCTTAGACTTTCAGTGTCCTTCATATCAAGTTCCATGCTAAGTACGATGCTGCGAGCATCTTCTGGTCTGAGACGAACATCGGTCATGGAAGAAAAAATATCATCCATCAAAATTCCTTCGATCTTTGTTAAATGCTCTGATACCGTTGCTCTCGCTAGACCCATTTGTTCTGATAATTCAGTAATTTTGATTCTCTTTGGCAGATCATAATACCCATTATCGTAAGCAAATTTGGCGAGTTTTAACTGCTTTTCAGAAAGAATTGACTCGTAATTTTGAGGCATAAGGTTCAGATTCCTTGCACTTGTTCGGTCAGGTTTTGACATTAAACGCATAACTCCAGACATGAGTCTAAGTTTGAGTGAAGGGCCTTGTATGACGTAGGTGAGTCCGTTTTCGTCCAATCGTGATCCAGGTACCGCATAAGTTCCCTTTGTTCGAGCATTGAGATTTGATAATGGATGGATAACTCTACAGATAATGAGGTGCCCTTCTTCAGGGTTAGTGGACTCATGCATCACATCGATCACATCTAAGAACTCAAGTGAATCGATATCAGAAATTTGCACGCCTTCTTTCAGATAAAACTTGAATAAACACTGAATGTCCTTGGGAGCTCTGCTGATGTAGGAAAGAAACTCCACGCGCTCCGCTACGTCGAGCAGAGTGGCAATCTCAATTGCTCCCAAGCGTTCTCTTTTCCAGAAAAAGCTTGCTTCCCGCATAATTTAAACTAGGTGCACTATGAATTAAGTCAATCGGCTGTGTTTTTTTGAACAATCATCGCATTTCCAGCCATCCAAGGAATGTTGCGATGGGCAGGAAGATGGCCAATAACCGATTGATTTTTTTCCTTTGATTTCGTAATTCTTCTGATAATTCAGGGCCTACTTCTATCGCAGAGGTAAATCGAGATTGCCTTGTTTTTGGAAATTTCTTGTCCACTGTCTCAAGAACAAGGGGTCTTAATTGCGGTTGTCGGCTTGCTGGAATACCTCTCCCGACGATATAACGTATTGGAAAACTATCGACTAAAGGCAGTGTGGCAGTAAGGATTTCACGCACTTTTGTGGAATCATGAAGATCGAGGCGAACAGTCCGTCCATCGCTACGGATGTGACTTAACGCCCGCCATTTCCCCTTCCCTTCGTCTAACCCACTTACAGCATCGAGCACGCGATTGAAAGGAGGTATTTTTGAAACCACAGGGCGTTCTCTTCGTGCCAAAAAAGGCCCGAGAAGAATGCTCCCAAATATTGGAGGTAGTGCCATGAGATACACAAGACGCAAGATCTCATCAGGGCTCGTTAACGCAGAAACCAAGGCTAGGCTAAACCCGAAATAAAGGCCCAGGAATCCTCCTGCTTGAAGGCCAATCCAGAGGCCGACTCGCTCAGTAGCCTGTTCTGTCATGAAGTGCCGAAGAGGTCAAGTGAAAAGAAACCGTCGATGAACTCAAGGATTAAGGACGGTTTCTCTATCAATGGTTTATGGAGCGCAACGGTCTCGACTCTAGGTCAAGAGACAAAAAGGCAGGTCTCTGGATTGGTGGGATTAGTTTCTTTCTTTTCATTTCCTTTTTCATCGCTCCATTGATTTCCGAACCAAATACAATTACAGACTTATCTGGAAGGGCCAATGCTTTCGATTTCCATAAAGAAAACGAACATAACTTCACATGGTCCGATCTAGATTTTTACAGCGCTACAATATACGCATTTGGAGATTTAAATTGCCATCAAAAGCATGAACGTTCTTGGTCGATTAATGGCAATCAAATGCCCGTCTGCGTGAGAGATGTTGGAATATTTGCAGGTTTGGCTATTGGAGGTTTTCTTTATTCGCGGAAGGGAGTTAATCGATGGACTCTTAGAGATACGTTCCTTTCGGTATTGCCTGATCAATACATGACAGATGTGTACCTCAAGAATCGTAGAACACTCCTGTTTTTAGGAATTGGAGCACTGTGTATCTTACCACTTGCAATCGATGGATTCACGCAACTCCTAATGGATCGAGAGTCCACGGCTTTTCTTCGATTGACGACAGGCATTCCCTTCGGTTTTGTTTTGGGCGTATTCTTTGCTGCAGCCTACAGTGCACGACCGAATCGATTCGATAGAGCGGGCGATGTCCGTCTTCCTGGAAATGTTCGTTTTGAACGAGCTCAAGATGTTGAAGAAGAGTGATCTGGAGGAGGCATTGACCACCACACCAGTAATTGCTCAATGTCTTCTGGAACAGGACAATTATCATGCCCACTGGTTAAGATTTTTAATCGTTCAATGATGTTTTCCACAGTCTTCTTGGCCTGCCCATGATGCATATTCTGCAAAATCAATTTTAATCCATCTTCCCAGTTTTTACTTGGATTAGCCTTTCTCCAACTCGATAGGGGCGTTCGAATTGGCCACATTGCAAGTGTTAAACGAGCAAATCCGATCATTGAATCTCTCAATTTGAATACTTGGCCTTCTGAAAATGGGATGTGATTTTGCTGCCTATGAATCCAATTCGTTTCTTCAAGCCATTTGACTAAACGCTGAGTGTGGCGTCGCGTAACCATTCTATGCGGTCCTAGGGATTTGTGTAATCGCGGAATTTCACAAGATCCAGCCATGAGCGAAAGTGTTCCCAGTACCGACCAACAGGAACGTGCAAATGGGTTGATTGGAACGTCAAATTGCTTTGCTTTTTCCGCACCCCAAGAGTCTTCTGCAAACTGCATCCACTGAGAGGGAGACCTCCCCGAAAGCCATCCAATGTTGACCGAAGTCTTCTCCATTGGAGCTCCAGGGAGTCTGGTTTGTTGTTGAACATCATGAGCTAGTCTCTTGAGTAAGTATCTGTCGACTTTATCTGCATCAACGTTGAGTGGAGCAGGCCGGCGATTGAAAAAAGTACGTAACTCAGCTCGAAGTTTTTGACGTAACTCGTCAAGACCTCCTTCATTCAAAATCGGTCCCACGACACAGCACTTATCGAAAGGAGATGTCACTGCTATTTTCCCAGATAAGAGGTCATTGAATCCTTTTCGGATGGTTCTTTGAATCTCTGGTGTTTCAAAATACTCTTGTTTTTCGCTGCTCATGCGCAAAGTGGCATGCTTTATCCGTTCGATTGCTCGATCAGGATCGCAATCAATCCACACGACTAAGTCTGGGATCATGGCAGCAGAGTTGATACTGCATACAGTATCTACTCCCAAATCTCCTACTACACCTTGATAGATAAGAGAAGAATGAATATTTCTGTCTGAAACAACAACTCCTCCACTCTCCAGTTTTGGTCGAATCCAAGTATGAGAGTGATCGAGACGATCCGCTGCAAACAGTCCTGCTTCCTGCAACGGTGTCTTATTGCCAATTTTCACCGATTCGAGTGCAAGTTTTCCCAGTTCGCTATGGCGCCTGGGTTCGTGTGTAAGGTGAACATCATTGAATGGGTATTGACTTAGCAATTCAGCGATGATTCGAACCGCTTCTCCTTTTCCAGAGCCATCCCCGCCTTCAACGGTGATTAGGTACACCCTATTCCACCTCAGGCTGTTCAAATTCGTCTTTTGAAAGAACCATGAGACCCATTCCACAGAGGATTAAGAATGGGCCAAAGACGATGAAACCACGGCTAAAAAGTGCAATTCCTGCCAAATACTGTGTTCTTCGATAATTTTGTTGCTTTCTTGCACCAACTGCTGAGTAAAGACCTACAACACCAGCAATTATTGTGGCTAATGCAATCCCTGTTGAAAGAGCCACTGCATTTTCAAGAGTCCAACCCGTGCTCGATATTGTTTCGTCTTCGACAACGACGCCTTCACCAGTGGTCATTGTAAACGCATCTTGATTTACATTTGTTGCACTGATTGTCCGTTCAACACTCATGTAGCCATCTAACGTAACGCGTATGATGTGTTTTTCAGGGGCGACATTTTGAAATTCATAATATCCGTAACTATTCGTACTTGCAGTTTGTAAAACAGTTTTACTTCCCATCTCGAGTAATTCAATGGTAACATCTTCCATAGAATCTCCTGATTCTGACTCAAGTACAATCCCTCTTACATCAATCACATCGTCTACTTCAAGAGTGTTTCCAAGAAGATCAGTAGGATTGCCCTGCAATAAGAGTAAACCGGTGATGATTCCAAGGACGCTGCCTATGAAGATGAGAGATGATGCAAGTGTAAGTAAACCGTTCTTGTCATCGATGAGCAGTATCTCCTCATTCTGTGTAGTTGACATCATGATTTCATGTTCTTGAACAACGAGGTCGTCATCCTCATCAGGGATTTCTTCTTCTCCCTCTAATTTCTTTCGAACACGTGCACGTAGAGCATCACGTCGTTCATTAATGTCCATTTGAAAGGCCTCATTCGTCTATTGCGCGGATTAGTGCGCCTTCGGGGTATATCCGCGCTATACGTTCCTATGGTTTGAAACGTACGCTTCCGTGTAAAATTCCGAAGAGAAGTAAAACCGCTCCAATTACGGAAAATACTACGAATGAAACAACTGCGTCGTATTGTGATGCATCCTTGTTTTTATCTTCGATATCATCTTGCAATGTAGCATTTTCTTCCATAAGCCAAGATCCTTGCCGCAAGCCGAGTTCGAGAATGCGCCCCACATGGGCTAATGACTCCGCTGAGACTTTATCAGGGGTGTCTTCATGAGTATGCCAGTACCCTCCCCATTTTGTTGCATTCGGGCCATAACGAATATCGATTAAATCAATTGCAGGAATTCCTACTTCGAGCATTGGCACATGATCGTCAATAACGCCGTCGAGTACATCTGTGTTTACGATGTCTATTCCAAGGCTTCCATCACACGCAGGTACGTCCTTTACTAATCCTAAAGAAGAAGCCAAATCATCAACTGCTTCCCACAGTCGATCGGTTTGAGATAGTCCTACCTTTGGGGGGTACACTCTGTTAATCTGCAAATCAGCATCCCCTATCATGTCCACCAACAAGAAAGCATGAATGGAATCAATTTCTTCTTGTGTACGGTCTTGAGCCCAAGCTTTGGCGCCCAGCATACCTGGGACGACGCCCTGATCTTCAGCATCTGTCAATAGTATCCACACTTCGTGTTCAAGCCCTAGTGTTGGTACGATTCGTGCTAATTCGGAAAGAACTGCTACGCCACTTCCCCCGTCGTTTGCACCAGGAATTGGCTCATCAGTGCGATTTTCATCATCATCTCGTTCAGCCCGATCTCTTGAATCATAATGAGCAGCAAGAATGACAACAGGCAAATCTGTTTGATTAACATCTGGGGTGTAAATCCCGTGTAAATTTGTCATATTTGTATCGTCGTAGGGGTGTTTGTCGAGCGTCCAATTCCATGCCGTATTATTTTCCATGAACGACTCCAAAAGTGCTTTTGAGGCATTACTACCCGGAAGCCTAGGGCCAAGACCTACTTGGAAAGAGACGGATTGATTTGCCTTCAATCCATCGAATTCAAGAGAGTCTATACCTTCGCAATTAAGGGTATTTTCATCAATTGAGGCATTTTCAATTTCATCGGCGTTAACAGGATTAAGCATGGAGAGTAAGAGGACCAAAATGAATGAAATTGGGACGGATTTTGCTGGCATTATGATGATGCCACGGACGCGGGGTATTAAATACCTCATTTTCATACATTAAATTGTGATGCAGCATCACAAATTATGGTGATTTCCTAATGTCTGAACGACGCTCTACTAAAGCCATCCTTCTCGTTGCACTTATGTTGGCCTCAGTCGCAGGCCAGGCTGCAGCAAATGAGCAAGACGCCTCTCCTTCCGATACCGAAGAAGAAATCGGTCTTGTCTATGGGGACCTCTCGCTCTTCGATACTTCTCAGGGTTCAGAATACTTGTTGATTGAAGAAGATGTACCTGTTGTGTCTGCTACTTCCTTCATCAAGCAGGCTTGGATTGAAGAAGGCCGACCTGGTGTCGATCAAATTGAATATCGCCCCTCAATGGCTCGAGCAACCTGCACTCAACACGTTGTAGGCGACACCCTAACCGTTCCAATTTCTGGCGGTTCAACCAATGTCTACGTTGCTAAAACAACGAGCAGCGTGGCGTTCCTTGTCCAATCAGGCAGAACGTTATCATCTACTGTTTTACAAAATCTTGCCTCCACATGGGACCAGACTATCTATCCTACAATGACTACCTACTTCGGTAAAGACTACGGCGATGGAAGAGGACTTGCACCTCCTGATAATGATAATAATTGTCAAGTTGAAATCGTCGTTTATGACATCGATGGGGCCTACAACATAGGGGGTTATTTCTCCCCAGGAACTGCGCCTACTCGTGACGTTGTTTACGTCGATTTTGCTGATATTACCCTAAACTGGGGGAAGTCAATTATTGCACACGAACTCCAACATTTACTCCACAACGCTCAGGATCCTTACGAAAATCTATGGATTGATGAAGGAAACGCAGATGTCGCAATCTATCTCTGTTTTGGAGCAGATAGTACTCTTGCAGGCCATCTTAACGGATGGACTCAATCATCCGATTTGAGTGTGCGATGGTGGAACCAAAGGAATGCTGATTATGGAGCAGGGTTCATGTTCACGATGTATTTGGCAGACCATCTTGGTGGAGGGCCTGCAATACGACAGTTGGTTCAAGATTCAGCAACAGGTGGCTTAGGAGTTCAAAATTTAGCGCTTTCACCAGTATCGGGACAAGCTGGAAAGATTGGTCGGACAATGGGCGAAATTTTTGCAAATTTCTCAATTGCAGCCACCATTGACTCCGATCAAGGAATCTACGGTTACTCAAATTTGATTCTCAACCCGTCTTGTGGCGGCAGCACATTCTGTCGAATCCAGTCAGCTGATACCAATTCAAACTGGGCGACTCCTTGGAGTTCAACGGGTCATACAATGGAAGGATGGGGAATTCGCTCGTTCAAGTTCACTCCTGGTTCAGCCTCGCCAGCTCCACTTACACTCAGAGTAACTTCCGACGTATCGAACTTTGACGGTGTCCTCGTCTACAAATCCACTGCAGATGGGCTATGGGCTGTTCAGGATCTCGATTTCTCAAACAACGTTGCCACCGGCTTGATTCAAGGATTCGGGAATCTTACTGATGAGGTTCACGCAATCGTTTGGTATGCGAGCACTATTGCCGATTGTGATTATACTTCTTGTGGACCTTCATATCCCCAAGGAACAATCGACATTGAAGCCGCCCGAATTACATCTCCAGCGACCATGCTTCTCAATGGGACGACTCTGAGTGACCGCGATGGAGATGGCGTTGATGATACGGTTCAAGCAAATTACTCGATTTTGTCAAACGCCTTCTTTGAAGATCTCGATGTAGAAATCGTCGTTCGAGATAGCAATGGGACGATTGTAGATTCGACTTCAACACGAGTGCAAGCTGGCGGAGGAGTATATGTTCCCGAGGATGCGTACTTTACTGCCCGTAAATCAGACTTATACACGTTCGAATTCACGATGAGAGACATGTTAGGCGCCGTGCTCGACACTGAAACAACTTCACCTCAAGCGTTAGGAAACATGGCCCCAGTTGCAAATGGCTCGGTATCAACAAACGCCAGTCAAACATACGAGAAAATTCAATTTACAGGCGATGGATTCGATGCATGGGGTCTTTCTCTCGACAATAACACTCTACCATACTTTGACGCTCCGGTTGCCTACGCATGGGATTTTGGAGACAACATTACTTCTGGTTTACGTTCTCCTCTACGATCCTTCTCTTTCGTCGGTGAATACAACACGACTCTACAAGTGATGGATATTGGCGGTACTTGGTCTGAAATCGATGTGAATACAGTGAACATAACCGACAATACAGATCCAATCCCTGTCATTACGGTGAACAACATCGTTGTTGAAACAACGCTCGAGATTTTGACAAATCAGAGAATTGTCTTTTCAGCGTATCAAACAAGTGACAACGTTCCGCTTGAATACCTCCAATTCGATTGGGATTGGGGTGACGGGACATCTGTTGACAGCGGACAAGGTCTTTATTCATCGAATCATGAATGGGGTGATGTTGTTGGGACGAATGAAACGTATAATCTCACATTAACAGTATCCGATGGCGTAAATATAGGCTCGAAGACAATTCAAATTATCGTCAATAATCGATTGCCATATCAAATCTTTTCAGATATTTTGACGACGTATACGTACACGCCATTGCCGATGCCTGATGTCTTTACAGATGATGATGGTGAGAATTTCACATTGGATTGGGATTTCGAAGGCGGTGTCAATCTCGATGGTATTGATGTCGACCGCTCAGATGATTTCTCTTCAACAAATTCTGCATCCATTTATCCAGCTCCTGCATGGAACCTACCAGGCATGAAAAACATTACAGTAACAATCACAGATGAAGACGGAGGCACCTCTTCTGCTCAACTTCAGGTGAATGTCGTCAACCAATTGCCAGTCGGAAAATACATTGTCAAAGAATCTGGGGCAACCGGTTCCCCACAGATTGATTTCCTAACTGAAAATGCAAAAGTCAATGTTCCTTATACATTCGACGGCCGCACAAGTTTCGATGTTGATGGTACAACAGGAACCTATAACGATCTCTCATTCAATTGGTCATTCCCAGACGGTACCTTCAGCAACAAAACGCTTCCTGCATATTCCTTCACAGAACCTGGTGAGCGAATTGTAACGCTTGTGGTAACTGATGAGAACGGAGAAGAGAGTATGCCCAGAGTCATCATCGTCCTAGTGGCAAATCCTCTTCCCATCATCGAATTACAGATTCTGGATGCATGGGTTAATGGAACCATATTGATGGATTCAGATGTGTTCCCTGAAAATGGACTTCCAGACCAATGGTCTAGGACTTTTGATGAAAATGGCATTAATATCGCAATCCCAGGCGCCTTACTGTACTTTGATTCGAGTGGGACAAGAGATGGCGATCAGAAGTTCGAAGGAAAATATGTTCCTCTAGAGCAAGAATCTCCTGATTGGAACGGCTTACTGGAGTACACATGGGATTTCGGGGACGCAACGCCCATTGTCCATGACCCAATGCCATGGCATGCCTATGAAATGGCTGGACTTTACACTGTAAAACTAACTGTAAGGGATGCGTTTGGAACTGGTGATGTAACTCGTGCTGAATTCCAAGTTCATGTTGATTCGGCTCCTGTGATTGGTGAAATTGATGTGCCTGATGAAATCTATGAGGATTATTCTACAGCAGTTATCGTCAATGTAACGGATTCAGAATCACTTGCTGACCTCGTCTTCTATAGAGACTTAAATGTTCTCGATGGTTCTAATTCAGATCGGGATGAAATGATAAGTAACGATTTGCTTATTGAATGGGAAGAAGATATTTCCTTTGACAAGAACGAAGATGGAGATCCTGAAAACGATTGGTATGTTTCAACCAATTCTTTGGCTACACTTACGACCATGAGTTGGGACACTCCAGGTGATGTTACTGTCAGAGTACGTGTTTGTGATGGAATGGGGATTTGCGTTGAAGCACAGCAAGAGTTTACTGTGTTGCCTGAACAAGATGCCGATCCGTCATTATCGGACTTTAGTTGGGATGAATGGAAATCATGGATGACTGAAGCTGGCGGTGATGCCTTGGGATTCATTGCTCTGATTATCGCTGCCTTGATTCTTGGTTGGCTCGTAATGCGTCAACCAAATGAACTCGAAGAAGAGGCTAAACTAAGCGCTGAAACATATGAAGTTGAACATGCCGATGATGGAGGATTGCTGGGCATGGATCATCACACTCCACCTCCTGCTCCAAAGATATTATCGAAGCAAGAAAGAAAGAGTGATGAAAGCGGATATATCCGTCCATTACGTCGACGTGAGTAATCGAATACCTCATGAACCGAACCAACTATCATCAAACAGGGGAGTCATAATGCACCAGCGGAAAGCAGCATTTTTGCTAATTGTATTCTTTGCACCATTCCTAAGCGGTATGCATGGTGTTGAGCCAATTGGTACTGCTTCTGCTGCTATCGATGATTGCGGTGGCAATATCTCTCCAATCGTTTGGAATGAAACAATATCTCGTCATGCAGAAGTACCTTTCTACAATTCATGGGATTGGAATGGTTTTGGTTTTGATGATGATGATGACGAGAGAAAGGGTGGCAAAGGCCGCTCTATGGCTCAAGAAACCACCTCTGAGCAGGATTCTACAGGTGCTCCTGAAGAACCATACATGTACATGAATTATCATTCTAATATTGCACTTGAAAAATTCGAATCCAATATTGCTACAACAATCAAGGTTGGCAATGACAGCGTTGGTGCAATTCGGGTCAATCTTTCAAGCACTCACAGGACCACAATTTGTGTGGAAATCCAAGGTTTGCTTGGCGATCAAATCGTACCAGCCGAAGCGGATGTGTATCTTATGACGACGAATAATTATGATTCATATCAAGGATCTTACCAAAGAATGCACAGTAGCGAATTTGGAAAATGGTTCCGCCAAGAAAGTTCAAGTTCGGATGAATTTGTTGCAGAATCTTCCCCCGAATGGGCAGCATTTGAATGGACAGGATGGAAAACCTATCGTGATGTACATGCCTATGAATCAACTGATTCAGTAGTCATGACCGTCTCATTAGATGGTCCAGAGGTCTACAGTTCTCTTTTCTCAGGTACAGTCTATGAAGAGTTCTTTATTGTCATTGATACATGGGATAATTCTCGACGAGGGGATGCGCAAGTGCAAAACAATGTCGTCGTTGCAGACATATCAATTTCGACTGTCGAGCGTTCGATTATTCTACCAAACTGGACAGTCTCTCTGGCATTCTTGGTCTTCTTCATGTCAATCATCATGGCACCGCTGATCGTAAACAAGCGATACATGAATGCGGGACTTGAACCGAACGTCACTGAAGAGCAACAACTGATGCCCTCTCTGCAACAGAACTCCTGAATGTATTCACTCAGTATTCAAGAAGTGTCCACGCATCTCTAAGGTCACGTACATTGATGAGCCCTTTGTCGCTGATACGATGTTCGATCGAAAGAGTGGCATAAACCATTGAGACTCCAAGTACTGGTGCGTGGATTCTTGCCCAATCGCCGCCACTATTGACTGCCATGAGGCTGTATTCATGTCCTTCTCCCTTCAAATCAATCGCTGCATCGACAATTTGTAAGGCATCCAGGTGGGAATGTGCTGTTGAGCAAAACTTGACCATATCTGCGCCTTCACTCTTTTCTCGGACAAATGTTGCAATGTCTTCGGAGTTAGGTGTTCCATTAATGTCGTGGGATGAATGAATGATTTTGCATCCTGCTTTTTTAGCACCTTCATTCAAAGCATTGAATCCAGTTTCCTCAATCGAAGTTTCAATATCAATCCAGCTAACTTTTGATGCTATTGCTAAGTTGAGGATCTCAATTCTCTCTTCTTCAGTACCTGGGAAGTAACCTCCCTCCCGAGGGGGGCGATTCGTGAAAATTACAGGAATTCCAATCGATTCTTTCAGTTTCTGAATGGAAGCGGCTGCATCTATGGATGCTGCATCGTTTATTGGCCACTCCGATTCAGGGGCCATGACCGATTTCGTTTCGCCATCTTCTTGCTCAACTTCAACTGGTTCTGGTTTAGAGAGGTAGAGTCTGTCGAAACGAATTTCGACAATGTCTGCACCAGCAGTAGAGGCTCGTGCGGCTTCGTCAACCATTGCTTTAACGGTCGTTGAGTCGAGTGCAACGCAAATTGTAGGTTCAGGCATATTGCACTCGACTGGGGACCTCTTCTTAACGCTCACGGCTGTCAATGTTCTCTGAAAGTGGTAAAAATTAGTCCAAATGGTTGTTATTTTTATGCAATAAAAACCTCACATAGGAGCCTTCTAAGGAGGTATGTTTACATACCTCCGTCGACCATGTTTAACAGTTAGAAGAAGGGCGAATATGCCGCTGGCCTAAACGCCGAACGGAGCCACAATTCTTGGCAAAAAAAAGAGATGGAAATTATGTCAGAAAGTTACGGTGCAGATAGCATCCAAGTACTCGAAGGATTGGAAGCCGTTCGTAAAAGACCCGGTATGTATCTTGGAGATCCTCACGATGGGTCTGCCTTACACCATTGCATATGGGAGGTGGTTGACAACTCCGTTGACGAACATCTCGCCGGGCACACCAAATCAATTGATATCACTTTGAATGCAGATAACTCATTATCTGTTCGAGATTATGGCCGAGGGATACCAGTAGGGATACATGAAGAGTATGGCATCTCTGCCGCCGAAGTTATCATGACTAAACTGCATGCTGGTGGGAAATTCGACAACAGTTCGTACAAGGTCTCAGGAGGCCTCCACGGAGTTGGCGTATCGGCTGTAAATGCAGTATCTGAGTGGATGGAGATGACCATTCATCGAGGCGGAGTTATTTATTTCCAACGATATGAAGCAGGCGTGCCAGTTGAAGCTCTGAAAGAAATCGGTACTTGCGATGATACTGGAACAATGATCGCATTCAAGCCAGACTTGTCGATTTTCACTGAAGTTGTTGAATTCGATATTGAAGAAGTAAACACGCGGGTCAGCGAAACTGCTTTTTTGAATGCTGGCTTGAAGATTTCAATCGCTGATAAGCGAGGGGATGAATCGCACGTAGTTGAACACCTTTACGAGGGCGGCTTAGCAGAATATGTTGGCCAACTTAATGAACGAAGAGAAGCTCTCCATGCAGATGTTATCACAATCAAAGGTGAAAAAGAGATTGAAAAGGGCACCGTTGAGGTTGAACTTGCCCTCCAGTGGTCCGATGCCTTTAGTGAGTCCATCCGATGTTATACCAACATTATCCGTAACAAGGACGGAGGCACTCACATGTCTGGTTTGCGTACCGCCTTAACCAGTTCAGTGAATACATATGCAAAGAAAAAGAGTCTACTCAAGGGCGATGGACTTTCTGGCGACGATGTCCGCGAAGGCCTTGCAGCTGTTGTAAGCGTAAAGCACCCTGATCCATCATTCTCCTCTCAAACCAAAGACAAACTGGTGAGCAGCGAAGTGACTGGCATTGTACAAACAATCGTTTACGACAAACTTGGTGAATTTTTTGAAGAAAACCCTTCCGTTGCTAAACAGATCGTCGAGAAAGCACTTCTTGCATCAAAGGCGAGAGAGGCAGCCCGAAAAGCACGAGATTTGACTCGCCGAAAAGGCGTGCTCGAAGGAGGTGGCCTGCCAGGTAAACTTGCTGATTGCCAATCGAGAGACCCAAGTGAATGTGAAGTCTATTTGGTGGAAGGTGATTCCGCAGGTGGTTCGGCCAAGACTGGCAGAGATCGTCGTATCCAAGCAATTCTTCCACTACGAGGTAAAATTCTCAACGTCGAGCGTCAAAAGCACAATGCTGCGAAAGTCTTCCAAAATCAAGAAATCCAGACCATGATTCGTGCTCTTGGCGCAGGTGTTGGAAATAATCCTGAAGATGAAGGTGGTTTCAATACAGAAAAACTTCGTTACAGCAAAATCATCATTATGACTGACGCTGATATTGATGGTGCACACATTCGTACATTGATGCTTACGTTCCTCTGGCGATTTATGAGGCCTGCGATAACAAAGGGACATGTATACATTGCACAACCTCCTTTATTCCAACTTTCAAAGGGCAGGGTAAGCAAATATGCCTTTACCGATGAAGAAAGGGATGTAATTATCGAGGAATTGAGAGGAGATAATCCAAACGCCAAGATCGGTATTCAACGATACAAGGGTCTTGGTGAAATGAACCCTGAACAACTGTGGGAGACAACCATGAACCCAGAGACTCGGACAATGCTAAAAGTTACTGTAAGAGACGCAGAAGAATCAGATAGGATGTTTGAAATTCTGATGGGAGAAGATGTTCCTGACCGAAGGGCGTTTATTGAACGTCATGCAAAGGAGGTGACCAACCTTGACATCTGAAGATGAAAGTATTGAACCTGAAAGCGGCGATTCGGTTGAAACAGGTACCGTATTGAATCGATCCCTAAACGATGAGATGAAGACTTCATACATCAACTATGCAATGTCTGTCATCATAGGTAGAGCACTCCCTGATGCACGCGATGGTTTGAAGCCAGTACACCGCCGTGTATTGTATGGTATGCATGAAGGAGGTCACACCTCTGAAAAGAAATTCAGTAAGTCTGCACGTTCTGTTGGAGAAGTCATGGGTAAATACCACCCTCACGGTGATCAATCGATCTACGACACCATGGTTCGAATGGCTCAAGAGTTTTCGCTAAGGTATCCTCTTGTAGATGGCCAAGGAAACTTTGGTTCCATTGACGGAGATCCTCCTGCTGCAATGCGTTATACAGAGAGTCGTCTAGATAAGATTTCAAAGCATATGCTTGAAGACATCGAGAAAAAAACCGTTGATTTCCAGCCAAATTTCGATGATTCCGAAATGGAACCTTCTGTTCTCCCAGCTCGTTTACCTAACTTGCTTCTCAATGGTAGCGACGGTATTGCTGTTGGTATGGCTACTCGAATTCCACCGCATAACCTCACAGAAGTTGCTGGTGCAATTCGACTACATGTTGACCGCATTCTGGAAGAAGGTGTTGAAAATTCTGGCATGCCTTCAATCTCTATAGATGAATATATGGAGCATGTAAAAGGGCCTGATTTCCCGACAGGAGCAACCATTCACGGCATAGATGGTATTCTCGATATGTATTCCACAGGCAAGGGCAGATTCCATGTCCGGTCCAAGTGCGATGTTTATGATGATTCAAACGGAAAGAAAATCGTTATTCATGAAATACCGTACCAAGTCAAGAAGGCTGACATGCTTGTCCACATCGCTGAATTGGTGACGAAAGGAAGTATTGTCGGAATCCGCGACATCCGCGATGAATCTTCAAAGGAAGGGATTCGAGTCGTCATTGAGGTTAAGAACAATGCAGATCCACATGCTGTCCTCAATCAACTCTTCAAGTCGAGTCGTCTGCAAGAATCGTATTCTGCAAACATGATGGGTATTTTGGACGGTCGCCCAGTACTTCTTACCCTACCTGTAATGTTGCATACTTACGTCGAGCACAGAGAGTCTGTTGTCGAACGACGAGCACAATTCGAACTTGAAAAAGCACAAGCACGAGCTCACATTCTAGAGGGTCTTGTGAAAGCTCAAGATCGAATTGATGATGTTATTGCAGTTGGAAAAGCAAGCTCGAGCCGTGAACAATTTGAAGCAGTTCTGAAGGGCACAGAGACTATGCCTGGCATCGCAGCGTTTGATTTCACTGAACCTCAAGCAAAAGCGATAGCAGAACGTCGATTGTATCAGTTAAGCAGACTCGACGTCGAAAAAGTAACCAACGAATACAATGAGTTGAAACTTAAAATTGCAGATCTCCAAGACATCATCTCCTCAAAATCTCGCCGACTTGAGATTTTGATGCAAGAACTGAACGAGATGGTCGAAAAACATGGAGATGAACGACGTTCAGAAATTGATAAGATGCCATTATCGATGGATCGAGAAGATTTGATTGAAGAACGCGCCATTGCAATTACATTGACCGATGATAACTATATTCGTCATGTACCAGTTGAAACGTTTAGAATCCAGAATCGTGGGGGTAAAGGTCTCAAGGGTGTTGCTACTAAAGACGAAGATTCCCCGCAATCGATTGTAACTTGTTTTAGTAAGGATCGATTATTGATTTTTACAAATCTTGGAAGAGTTTACGGTCTCAAAGCATGGGAAACACCTCAAGGAAGTCGCCACAGCAGAGGAACGCATATTCGTAACCTTTTAGAAAATTTACAAGAAGGTGAAAGCATTGTTAGTATTTTACCTATTTCGAAAACCCTTGTGGATGAAGTTACTGAAAAGTGTCTCAAGGTGAAACTTGAAGATGGTCAAAAGCGTCCAAGCTCTGGATATTTCTTGATGTTTGCTACCAAATTAGGTCTCATTAAAAAGACTGATTTGCACGAATACGTGCGAATCAATAGAAATGGGAAATATGCTCTTCGATTCAAAATCGATGATGATTCACTTGTTAATGTGCAATCGAGTGTGGAGACTGACGACATTGTGATGATTTCATCTACTGGTTATGCTAGTCGGTTCAAGTGCGATGCTATCCGGACTTCTGGAAGAGTCTCAGGCGGTATTTATGGAATCAAGGTTGGAAGTCGAAAGGGATCTGGAGGAGGACATGTTGTTGGCATGCTTGCTATGAGTGACCATGAATCACAAATTCTAACGATTTCAAAGTACGGTATGGCCAAGCGCAGCCGACTTGGAACTGCAGTTCGTGTTCCTGATCTCGATCGTGATGGAAATGAACGATTTGATGATGATGGTCAGATGAAGATGATGACTGATGGATACCGTTCAACCAATCCAGGTGCAAAAGGTGTCCGGACAATGAAACTTGATGAGGAATTCAACGATGAACTGATCAGTGTGAGACGCATTCCTGACCCTGGCGATAACCTCTTCGTCCTTACTAAGAAAGGAATGATGATCCGTCTTGCTGTAAATCAGACCAAAGAGACTTCAGGGAAATCCACCAAAGGTACCCGAATTATGGAACTTCGAAACAAGAAGAAGACCTCATTTGAAGACGAGATTATTTTCACTGCTCGCCTTCCAGCTGAACTTGTTGAACAAGATGAATTCGAAGCCATGGATACAGATGGTGATGGCGTCGTAAGCCGAGAGGAATTTGAAGCAGCACAGGCCTCAAAGCCAGATTCAATTCTTGAAGAAGAGTGAAATTGCCCAATCGACGCCTTCAAACATGATTCATGTCTGAGGTTGGTTGTACCGGATAGTTTCAACTGGTATGGTGAGATATATGGATGAGCGTTCTTTGATTTATGATTGGAATACCATTGAGTATGAATTTAACCGAAATCCAAACAATCATCCACATGGCGTTTGGTTTGATGATGAGACTCTACGTGATGGTTTACAAAGTCCATCTGCTCGTAATCCTACGATTGAACAGAAAATCGAATTACTTACCTACATGGAGAAACTAGGAATCCAGAAAGTTGACCTTGGACTACCAGGCGCAGGACCATTCCACGTCGAGCATATTGATTCAATGCTGAATCATATTACTGAAAATGACTACTCAATCCGGCCTGGTGCTGCAGTTCGAACCCTAATGAATGATATTGAACCACTCGTTGAGTTGCAACAAAAACACGGTATTCCAGTCCAAGCTTCGGCTTTCCTCGGTACAAGTCCAATACGACAATATGCTGAAGGATGGACAATGGAAAAGTTACTCTCGACAATGGAAAAGGCAGTTTCGTTCGCAGTTGAGAACGACGTCCCAGTCATGTTTGTGACGGAGGACACCACACGTTCAAAGCCAGAAGATATCAAACTCATCTATCAGCGAGCAATGGAACTTGGAGTTCGTAGAATTTGTGTGTGCGATACGTGTGGACACGTTACACCCAATGGAGTCAAAAAGCTTCTCAATTTTATAGATGAAGAAGTCATCAAAGATGGAGGTTACAACAGAAGTGACATCGAAGTCAATTGGCATGGCCATCAAGATCGTGGACTCGGCGTTGCAAACAATATTGCAGCAGTAGAAGCTGGAGCAGATGTTGTTCATGGAACTGCACTTGGTCTTGGAGAGAGAGCAGGAAATGCACCTTTGGATCAAACACTTGTCAATTTGAAACTCATGGGAGCAATCGATAACGATCTCACTGTTCTTGGTGAATACATGCAAAAAGCACACGAGTATACTGAGGTGCCTTTGCCAAGAAACTATCCAGTATTCGGTCAAGATGCTTTTGAAACAGGGACAGGAGTTCATGCTTCGGCTGTCATTAAAGCAATGAAGAAAGGTGATCATTGGCTTGCAGATCGAGTTTATTCAGGAGTTCCAGCAGGAGAATTTGGATTAGAACAGGTCATCCGTATAGGACATATGGCAGGCCGTTCAAACATCATTTGGTGGTTGCAACAACGAAATTACGAAGCAACTGATGAACTGGTTTCTCACCTTTTTGATGTTGCAAAATCACAAAGAAGACTCATGGATGATCAAGAAGTTGTTGAAGCAATCAACGCCTTTGAATCAAAGAACTAAGCTTCTTCTTCAACATCATCTTCTCTGTTGACTTCTTCCATGGTTGTTTCAAGCCATCCACTGTCAACACTACCACCATCCCATTCGCCAACAACTTCGACTTCAATTTCTTCTTCCTCTCTCCAGACAGGTTCATCAAGAGATCCTTGAGTGATAAATCTGCCATGGCTGTCGACTTGCTCTTCAAGAAGTGACATGTGCTTTGAGACCGGTAGGAAGTGCCCCACAGGCATTCCAGCTGCAACGAATGGATTTGTTGCGATACAAATCATCAACCCATCCTCAGGCGCTAGAATGTCTACCGAGAGGCCCGGTGTTGCTGGATCAGAAATACGAGCAACGACATCGCCTTCTTTCATGATCGACCCACAATCCACAAACATATCCAGCAATCCGCCTTCTCCCGCACGTAACCATGTAGATCCACTTGCCAACATTCTAAATCGAGGTCTGTGTGGCTTTTCAGGAATCATTTTCAAACTTCGTAATATGTTGACTACACCATAAACAGCAACCTTCACTGATGCTTGATCAAGCCAATTTGCTCCACCACCTTCGTAGGTTATTGATGGGATATCAACTTCATTCGCATTGCTTCGAAGTGAACCACTCGGTGGCTTTGAATCTAAGATGATCTCTATTCCAAAGGCTTTCGCAAGTATGTTGGATCCAGCATGTGCTAGGTCTACTCGAATTTGCGGCATGTTCGAACGACCTTTGCCTGCACTATGTAAGTCAATAATAGCATCAGAATCCTCAATTAAGTATCTCCAAACCTGATGAGCAACTCTTCGAGTTGAGGAACCTTTTGGATTGCCAGGGAAATTTCGATTTAGATCTCTTCCATCGGGGAAGTATCTTGATTTTGATCTGTATCCTGGCATATTTACAACCGGGATGATTCGAATCGTTCCCGCTAAGGTATCAGGATCCAATGGTTTGTCTTTTTCAGTGAATGAATTCCCGAGTAAATGAGTGCAAGCAGATGGTCCTGTCAATTCATCCCCATGCATTCCACCAAGAATTGTAATCGTTGGTCCTGGTCTACTCCCGTGAATAATTGTAACTGGAGTTGCCCATGGATCACCTAGACTGACTTCTAACAAAGGAAGATCGATTGTACGGATTGTACCTCGTTTGATTGTCTTTCGATAAAATTTGTAATCGGACCACTCTGATTTCCTGTCCCATTCGGTTCTATCTTCTGTTCTATGTTCTGCAAGAGCTTTTTCAATGACCTTTCTACGACGTTTCGATAATTCGTGAGCGATTCTTACTCGCTTTGATTTCTTCGATTTTCGGGCCATAGGAAAAACCTCCGTGCTTTACTTTAATCCGTTTACAAGGTCTTTCAGAACCATGTCAACATCGACTGCTTTAGTGACGCCTGATGCAAGTAGTACTCCATGCGCTCCCAATTCAACGGCTGTTCGTACATCATTTCCGTCTTTCACACCTGCACCGCATAGAACACGAACATTTGGGTTGATGTCTTGAACTGCCTTTACAGTATCTTGAACGATTGCAGGATCTGCTGAGGTAACAGAGATATCTCCTCCAATAAGTTCTGGAGGCTCTACAGCGATGAATGTAGGATTCATGCTAGCAAGAGCTTGTGCTTCATTTACGTCAATAGCACAAGCGCATATTGGAAAACCATCTGGCAGTGCATGGATGAGTTTTTCAATCCTAGAATGTTCAGACTTATGTTCTGCGTGATTGATAATTGTACCTGCTGCACCATGTTCTATAGCGTTGTCTGGTTGCAACCATCCAGTATTAGAGCCAAACCCTACTGGATCCAAATGTTGAGTCCAAACTTCGAGAGAAGGTGCAGCTTTTACGACTGAACTTAGATCAAAAGCAGAAACCACTGCAACCATTCTTACATGGTCTTGTGAAGCCTTTTCCATAGCCTTCGCTAATTTCACAGCATTCAATCCTAATGCGGAACCATATGTTTTGAAATTAACAACGATCAGCGGCTGCATGGTATTGCGTGTATGATGTTCTTCTTGAGTTCTTCCACGACCCGTCTCACTGAATTGGCCATTGAGCACCATCGAGTACAGTGCCATCTGGTATTACGGAATTGTGATCAACAACAACATTGTTCAATCGGCAATTCCTTCCAATCGTCGAACCTCTTCCTATCATCGTATTCTTTAAGATTGAATTTTCATTTATCTGAACGCCATCGAGTAAACTGCATTTGGATAAAATCGAATCATTAATTTTAGAATTCTTGGCAAGCATAGTATGTTCTACTGTACATTTTTCACCAATTTGGACAGTAGAATCAGCATGCCAATTTGAACCCTTTCTTGACCCTGATTTCCATCGTTGGTTTGCAATACATGCTTGGACTCCAGAAGACCAACTCTCAGGTGTTCCCGCATCAATAAAATATCCTTCGAATGCATAGCCATTCAATTCATTCTCTTCTGCTAATACTGGAAACACCTCTCGTTCAAGAGAGCATTTACCTGTTGGAATATATGAAAAAATATCCTCTTCAAAGAGATATGATCCAGCATTGATTAAGTTAGAAAAGACCTCTTCCTGCTTTGGTTTTTCTTTAAACTGAGTGATTCTATTATCGTCATCAATTCCTACGATTCCAAATCGTGTTGGGTCTTCTACTTCCCAAAGTGCAAGCGTACCGATACCTCCGTTCTTATTGTGCAAGTCAATCCCCTTTTGCATATTCAAAGAAGAGATAATGTCTCCATTCAGGCAAGCAAATTTCCCAGAGATTACATCTCGACAGTTCCCGAGTGCTCCTCCAGTTCCTAATGGCTCAGTTTCTTTCACGATTCGAACATCAAATGGGACTTCATTTTCATTGAAATATTGTTCGATCATATCGACTTTGTATCCCCCAGCCACTACAACTTCGTCGACTTTGTCGCTTGGGATGACTTCAACAACGTGCTCAAGTAACGTTTTGTCTAACATAGGAAGGATTGGTTTTGGAATACCATAGGTCCATGGACGCAGCCGAGTTCCGAAGCCTCCTGCTAAAACAACGACTTGCATAGTTTTGGGGCCATGTTTTGGCATTTGAAGTTGTACCCTTTTGGTCAGGAAATCACAAGGAAACCTTTCCGCACAGTTCAAAGACGTTCTTCCATTCGCAGGTATCAGTGATAGTATGAATATCCACGAATACCAAGGAAAAGCATTGTTCAAGCAACATGGCGTAAAAGTCGTCGAAGGCGTTCATTGCACATCCGTATCTGCAGCACTCGAGGCTTACGATCAACTTCAATCCAAAGTTGTGGCTGTAAAATCACAAATACATGCAGGAGGAAGAGGTAAAGGAAATCTGTATTCACCTGAAAGCCGAGACTTGGTTATGGAAGGTGGGGTTAAAATTGCCTTTTCAAGAGGGGATGTTGAAACCTATGCAACAAATATTCTAGGTAATGTTCTCGTAACAAAACAAACTGGCGATGAAGGGAAAGTCGTAAACCATCTCTACGTCGAATCTGGTTGCGATATTGCACATGAATACTATCTTGCTCTGCTTGTAGATCGTGAACAAAAATCGGTTCTCGTCATGGCCTCAACCGAAGGTGGAATGGATATTGAAGAGGTTGCAGAGGAAACTCCTGAACTTCTCCATAAACTGAATATTGATCCAAATGCAGGTTTGCTTGGCTATCAAATCAGAGATCTTGGACTTGCTCTTGGTTTGCAAGGGGCTGCTCACAAGTCCTTTGGTAAAATGTTGAAGGCCTTGTATTCACTATTCCTGATGGAAGATTGTGCAATGGTTGAGATTAATCCACTGGTTCGTTCATCTGATGACGAAATGATTGCACTCGATGCAAAGGTTAGTTTTGATGAGAATGCAGAATTTAGACACAAATCCTGGGATGACATCCGAGACCTCTCTGAGGAAGAGGACGTTGAAATTCGAGCTAAAGAAACAGGTCTTTCCTATGTTAAACTTGACGGGAATATTGGATGTCTCGTCAACGGAGCAGGACTGGCAATGGCAACGATGGACGTCATCAAACTCTATGGAGGAGAGCCTGCGAATTTCCTTGATGTAGGTGGTGGAGCAAACGAAGAACAAGTAAAAACAGCCTTTTCAATTATCCTTGAAGATCCAAATGTCAAAGGTGTTCTCGTGAACATCTTTGGAGGAATCATGCGTTGTGATATCATTGCTCGAGGCGTCATTGCTGCGACTGAATCTCTTGGGCTGACAGTTCCTCTGGTTGTTCGACTTGCAGGAACAAACGTCGATGAAGGAAAGGCAATCCTTGCTGCTTCAACTCTCAACATACATCCTGCTGATGACCTTGCTGAAGGTGCTCAGAAGATTGTAAAACTCATTGGAGGTGAAGTCTGATGGCTATTTGGATTGAAGAAGACGCAAAGGTACTGGTACAAGGAATAACAGGGAAGCAAGGAATGTTCCATGCTGACAAGATGGTTGAATATGGTACCAATATCGTTGGTGGATGTACTCCTGGAAAAGGCGGACAAACAGTAGACTTGCAAGGAAATTCATATCCTGTCTGGAATTCAATGTTTGAAGCAATTGAGACCACTGATGCTGATGCAACAGTCATTTACGTACCGCCTCCGTTTGCTGCAGAAGCCATCATGGAAGCTGCTGATGCGTTTGATCAAATCAAAGGTGAAGGCGTTGTTGTTTGTATCACGGAAGGCATTCCAACTCTCGATATGGTCAAGGCTGTAGCATTTGTTGAAAACCGACCAGGCGTTCGACTCATCGGCCCAAATTGTCCTGGAATCATTACTCCAGGAGATGGTGGCGGTGCAAAAATCGGAATCATGCCTGGACATATCCACGCAAAAGGCCGAATCGGAATTGTCTCTAAATCTGGGACCTTAACCTATGAAGCAGTTGCTCAAACAATGAGCATCGATGAAGGCCAATCAACCTGTGTTGGTATTGGCGGGGATCCTGTTAATGGTACTGGATTTATCGAATGCCTTGCAGCATTAGAAGCAGATTATCAAACTGAAGCCATCGTTATGATTGGTCAAAAATGGGGAAAAGCAGAACAAGAAGCAGCTGCCAGGGCAAAAGAGAATCTCACAAAACCAATCCAAGGTTTCGTTGCTGGTGCAACGGCACCACCAGGTAAGCGAATGGGACACGCTGGAGCAATAATTTCTGGTGGAAAGGGAACTGCAGAAGAGAAATTCGAAGCATTCGAGGCAGCAGGAATTGCTTGTGCTCGTGATCCATCAGAACTCGGAGCAGTCCTGCTTGAATCGCTCAAAGCAGCAGGTCTACGCTGAGGGTTCTCATGGACTCAACTTGGAATGAGCAAATCATTGCGCATTACAAATCGAATACGATACATCTCGATTGGCTTTCAAAGCCAAGTCAACATCAATTCCGCTGGAGAACACTTGAAGGCAGATGGGTGACTTCAAAGAGGCGAATACGGAACCATGAAACATTATTGAAAGCCATTGGGAAGAACTTTCCAAGCGATTTGTATGTCTCAACTTCTTCATGGTTGAATCCATTAGACCTACCTCGGTTACGGGATACTGAAGCGTCCTATCCAATCCTCGTAGACCATCTTATTGTGTTTGATATTGATGTAGCTCCATTGAGTTTGAAAAATTTGGAAAAGGCCAAAAATGTTGCAAAGGGTCTTCACGCCTATGTTATTCAGAATGAATCGGTTGAATTTGTTCATGCAACATTCTCAGGTAGTAAGGGATTTCATCTCATCTACAAAGACACAGATCGTACTAAATTTGGAATCCCTGATCCGAAAGAACGAGAGGAAACGGTTCGAAATGAGCGTAGAGAATTACTTTCACGAGTCTTGAAGCAAGGTTTTGAAGTTGACGAACGAATTACTGCAGACACTCGCAGAATCATTCGTTTACCAGGATCCATTCATGGAAAGACTGGTTTTCAGTGCACAAGCATAGATACGAACCAATTTGATGTGCGCTTGGCCCAACTTCTAGAAAAAATCCCTAGGATTGATGATGCCGTTATCATCCCAAAGAAAGCGAAAGCGATTGTCAAAAAGCCACTTAAAGAAAAATCAAAAAGAGTTGTTGAGCGTGAACACTCCTATATCATGGAGGTTAGTAATCACTTACCTGGGACTAAGGATAGAAGTGCGCTCCTCTTTTGGACGCCTTACTCGTGGGGAACAGGTGCTGGATGTTTTGAACGTTTAAACACTTTAACCGAGGTAGAGAATCTAGGCTATGGTGCTCTTTTTTCAGATGGTGAAAGAATTCTGTTCATTTGCCCTGAATCGATCACTAGGGCGAAAGTAGTAAAAATTCTAAATGATCTAGGGATGAAGAAATTATCAGTGAACCTAAAACAAAGAGAGCATTATTGGGTTCGAATCTCCGGTATAATGGATGATGATGGTATATGGCACAATGAGCCAAAGTTCATATCAATTATAGACAATAATAATTCTAAATCAATCTATTCAAGAGCGCATTTAACATTGCTAACTAAACTTGGTATACCGATTGATAGTTCTCAGTATGAGAAACTCGCAGGCAAGAGTGAACCAAGCATTAGAATGGTTGTCAGAGACTGATTATTTATAGACTGCTTACAGGTAAGTAACACCGTCCCCAATGGAGTCTTAGGACTGTGACATTTCTCGAATCGAGGCCATAGAAACAATCGGCGACGGCGCTCGGGGACAGCGCCTAGCCACATCTCGTGATAATATGCCTGTAAAAATAAACTTTTCAAGCGTAGTCCTTTTTACTTTATTTATAGGATTCATGATTCAAACCTTTCGTGATCCCGTTCATCCAGGATTATGGATTGTATTAGCAATTTTTGTTGGTTTTGGATTATTTGCACAAATACTTGTAGTGAACGGAATTATGCAAGTGACACCTGCCAATCAAATGTCAAGAACCAGCAGGGGCGTATCTCATAATCGAACCGTAATGGACTACAGAAATTATCATTACAACTCAATAATTGCAAAAATAAACTCAAGTGGAGTGACGGTAACTACAGTTGACGAAGCAGTAAGAACGTATTCGAGTTTATTCAACGTAGGGGAAAAGGCTGCGAAGCCATTTTTCAACAATCAATTTGTTATGTCAACCTTGGGGCTGAGTAATCAAGACACTGAACAGGTTTCATCACAATCAGTTGACTCTAGTTTTTGGAATAATATCTCAGATGGAGTAGCAAAAAATGAAGCAAAGTCTGATGAAATATGTGCAGATCCTAACTGTTCAAAATCTGTATCTGCCTTTGATTTCCGATGCTATAAGTGTAGAGAACGATTCTGCGATTCGTGTAAAGGTACTGGCCTTAATTGTCCTAGGTGTTCATAGGAAGATTTCCTTTCTGTGGAGTGAATTCTTCGGCGTCCTTCCTAGCTGACGGATAGACTCTAACTTTTGCTTTCCATCCTTACTATGGGCGTAAAATAACTCAGCAGGGCTAACAAATTCTTCCCAATATTTGAGGAACACCTCAGCATCGTCAGCCTTACCTGCTAGGATTTTAGGGACTGAATGATACATTACAAGTTGACTTTTTACTGGCCGCATATACTTCGCTAAAACTTCAGGAAGAAGTTTTGTTAGCCAAGTATCCTCAAAGAAGCGAGAAGATCTAGAAATGACATAACGTGGCTTTTCAAGTCTTCCAAGCACCTCTTCCAATGCTTCAGTGAATATGGCCGCTTCTTCTTCTGTGCTGTTGTTTAGATGCACTCGAAGCCATCCTCCCCCTCTGTCTCCCCCAGAGGTTCGACAATTGGCCGAGATGTGGCCTGTATGGATGAGGCTATTTGAGATAGCATGTGCAATTGCTTGAATCAAAGATTCATCAGTCCAAGGATTATCTTTCCTAACCCCGAATTTGAATCCACCTGAAAATCCTGCAGCACACTTTGCTTCAACTGCTTGTGTTGGCAATGCGGAGAATGGTTGTCCTATGCCCCATAATTCACGGCTTCGAACTCTATTCCGAGATCGTCTTAGCATCTCTTCATTGAATATAGCCATCCCTTCGCTAATTCCCTCAGGTTGTGCTTCAGTAAATGCAGCATGTACGTGGCCCACACCTTTCTCAATTGCTCCATCATCACAGACGCCGTACAATTGCTTGTGTTTCTTTTTGAATCGATTATAATCTGCAAAACCATTCGTGAACTCTTCAGCCAGGCAGACAATGTCCCAATTATTTGCAACCTTTTCAGGCCATTCTTTGTCTAAACGGATCGAACGTCCTCGAAGTTGGTTAATGCTCATACTTGTTGTGACAGTTGTCAAATCGATGAGTACATTGATTTTTGATGCATCCCAACCCTCTCCGAGAAGTCCTCGTGTTCCAATAAGACATTTTGTCAAACCGTTTTGGAAGAATTCAGTAATCATCATCGAATAATACCTTGGAATCCAATCCTTTCCTCTCCCTACGATTTCATGATAACGGCCTTTTTGGTTGTCAGAAAGTACGATTTTAAGATCCCTTTCAGCAATCCATGCTCGAGCTGCATCAAGGAAGCGTTCAGCTAAATCATCATCAACAAGAACAGTGCCCCCCGTCATCAAAATAGGATCGAGCATATCACCAGACGAACAAGCCACTAAGGATCTAAATGCTGCAACAGCACCTCCTGCCTCTTCATCGAGAACTCCCTCGACCAGAGTTGTTGCAGAGGTTTTCTCGAAGTCCGTGATGACTACAGCACGAATATCTGGCCCTAAGGATTGCATTTCAGTGGTAATGATATCAGAAATGGCCTTGACCTTAGAAGATGAATAAGCCATGATACGCCCAACTGGAGAAGCACATGGCCTTGAACCAGTTTCAGTAATTTGAATCCCCAAGAGCCTCAACCGTTTTGTCAGATCTTCTCCCCGTTGATGATCTTCGGTATATTCAGAACGGCGAAGTCCATGACGAACATATCGATCCAGAACCGGACGTAAGTATGAGAGCTTGTTGAGGCCTGAATTTAGTAAATCCTCTGGAGGGTTCGGGACTCCTTGAGGCAGTTTTATCTGGGTTTTCGTCAAATAAATCCTGGCAGCATCCGCAAAGTCGGGGTTTTTGGTGTGGAATTTTTGCCAAGTGACGCTTTTTCCTCCAGGCAAGATTCGTTTATCGAGTACGTCGAAAATCCATCGCTGAAGTTCAGGTACTCTTTTTTTGTCTTCAGTTGGGCTTTGAACTTCCGATAGGAGTTGGTCAAATTCATCATCAACCGTTGAAATATACTCCAATTCCTTATTTGCAGGGCGGACGAAGTAACACAGGTCTTGGTAAGGTGCAAGGTTAGAATCTCGTACAAGAGCTGGCACAGGAACTTCGTAGTCGATTTCCCCAAAGAATTCTTGATATCGTTTTGCATCATCCTCATCAATTTGAGAATAGTCTGGAGGAGTTGCTGTTAATCCCAACACGATTGGATCATCAAAGAATTCTCGTACTTCTGCAAGCACTCTACCCCAATGATGTAGCATATGGTGGCATTCATCAAGAATGATCAATCCAATTCCAATTTCTTTTAGACGCATAAGTGTCTCTCTTGAAGAGTCATGTAAAGTCCACATAGCGTTGCCATGTTTGGCGAAGTCATCTCTAACTTTTTTCCTATAGACCGATAGGCGGGAGTTATAATAATCTAGATTCTTGTCTTTCAAATCAAGAATCCATGCTTCAGCAGATTCGCTGGAATCAGCCTCTCCTTTTTCGATAAGAGTTACGTTCCATAATTGGAGGGCACTTTCATCAAGATCTTCTCCACCCTTCTTGGGCATCGTAATCGATTGATACGTTAACGAGGTCAACAATCCAGGATTTTTTGAATCGGTACTAATCAAATCCTCTTTTCCATCTAAATCGAATAAAGATGTACGTGCAGCCCATTGCGCTTGAATTGCTGAATTTGGTGATAGCACAAGCGTAGGCTTTCGAACCAAATCAGACCAGACATACAATCCCAATACGGTTTTACCAGAACCTGGTGGTGCGACGATGTGTAAATGCTTACCTTCCAGATCTAATTGGGGTTCAATCACAGATACTGCAGCAACTTGTGATGGACGTAATTTTCCAGAGAAGTGAATTGCCCCAAACTCACTGAGATTTTTATTCATAGGGACGACCTTCATCGAGGTGGGCCGCGTTTAGGACCAGAAGGTCCTCCTTTTGGTGGCCCTCCACCTTTCTTAGGTCCAGGTGGTCCTCCACCAGGCGGTCCCGATTTTTTGGGTCCAGGTGGTCCTCCAC
>CAXDRT010000004.1:0-35577 GCA_963991835.1 uncultured euryarchaeote | reverse complement strand
TGGTGGTTAGCAACTGTTGCAGGCGCTCACAACGTCTCGATTGAATTGGATCCTAATAACGTCCAAGGAGACCTCGATTTGGATGATAATATCTATTCGTTTACTTATGAAATCCTTGAGCGACCATCTGAACCTGTATTGAGATTTTTACCAGGTTCGACAACCACGCTCCCAAATATTCCAATTGTGAATGAACCGTACACAATTCGTGTTCGCATCGATAACTTAGGTTTGAGTGATGCTATTTCTTTGAAGGTGAATTTAGAACGAATGAATCTAGAATACGGCGGATTTGAACCCATTGACGAAGAATCAATAGTCGTCATTCCTGGTGCCACCACGACGTCAGGTGATGCAGTTGTATCCTTCACAGATATACATTCTGAGAAAGGAGGAGTCCTCTATCGTGCAGTATTATCAGGCGATGGTGTTGACCCAGATTACGATACCGTCAGATTCACTGTTGCTGTAAGCGATCTCCTCTCAGGAGGAATGAGTCCGCTTGAATTATCGAACGATGAATCTCCCGTAGCATTTGCAGGTATTGGTAAATCATCCCTCGTGTTCACAGAAATAAATGGAGAATTGCATGTACGCTCTCTAAGTAGTGATTTGAGATTACTCACTGATACATTAGTCGATGACAATTGGGCAGGTGAGTTGACGGTGTTTGAACGTAGTGACGGACTTGTGCAAGCGGCCTGGACAAGTAGGACTGAAAATCAAATTGGATCGTCTTTGATTGATATTGCTATGACCTCATTCTCCGAGACAGGTCAGATGCTTCCAGTGCACCATCATCTCACTCCATTAAAAATATCAGAGGGCCAATACTGGGGCTTAGACATAGCTGAAGAAGATGGGCTTTACGTTTTATCTGGTTACTATCGTAATATTTCCACAGGAGGTTCATGGAGTGATACCACGTCGGTCTTTAGTATCCAATCATCGACTCCAGATCTTGAGAAGAATTGGTCTTCCCCAGTAAATCATGTCGTAAACATCGATATACATCCAGATGACGGAGATTCTCTCAGCACATCCCTTCTCGATGGAAAATTGCATTTACTCTACCAAGAACTGAGAGACGACATTTCTGGAGAGGAACGTGTTGGTCTGATGTATGCAAGAGGCGATCCTACGAGCAAAGATTGGTCCTATCAGTTGTCTGTAGGCGATTACGCCTCATCCCCTCATTTGGGTGTTCTTGAAGTTGATGGCGAGGATATGATTTTCGCTGCTTGGATTGAGGGTAGTGGTAGATCAGCTCAAATCACACACACTGCGACAAAGGGTAATTGGGTTGAAGAAATTCATATGGTTCCTGCACCGGGTTCAACAAGAATTGAATTTTCCCAACAATCGGATTCGATTGACATAATCTATGACGAGATTACAGTGTATGGAACTTCAGTTCGATATGGTCTTTTCACAGATGATGGTGTAAATCCAGTCTTTGCTCTTGGAAACGTAATCGGAAACAATGGCGATCTTATTGGATATTCAACCAATCAAAAGGACGGAGTTTTGTTCACCGTATCAGAAACTGGCCGTATCTCGATGCAAAAATTTGCACTAAATGAGGAACAAGAATCCTCCGCTCCGAAATCTTTCTTCGAACAGTTAATCGAACCTTTGCCTGGCTCTGAATCTACCAAGAAACTCACATTCTTTGGAATACTTGGAGCAATTTCTCTGCTTTTCATAACCGTAATGGCCACACTAAGGCACTCAAACAAAGAGGAGGATGAGGTTCTCGAAGAAGAAGATGATGATGCTGATCTAGCAATAATGGTCACTGTAGAAGAAGACGACACGGATTCTGAAGAAGAACTCGTTGCAACACTCTCTCCTTCTTCTCCTGAATTTGAAATTGAAATGGAAGAACCCACGCTTCTTGATACACTCGAAGCAAAGAACGCTTCTGGAGAGGGTAGTGCTCGTCTTAACAGAAGAATCCAAAGGAAGCAAGAGCGTGAAATAGCTGAGATCATATCAAAAAATCCACCTATTCCATTACCAGGTCAACTCAATCCACTTCCGTTGCCAACCATTCCGCTTGATGGGGAACCTGTATTGCCTGAACTCCCTCCTTTAGCTGAACTTCCACCGTTACGTAGGCAAGCAACTTGTCCATCGTGCCAAGCAAATTTCGTTGTTACTGATATGATGCGTTCTCAAATTGAATGTCCAATCTGCTCAGAAAAGTTCAGTCTTTAGGTGATTTTTTTGTGCGGTATTTTTGGCTACATAGGAGATAAGAATGCTTCACAAGTACTTGTTCAGGGCTTACTTAGACTCGAGTATAGAGGTTATGATTCAAGTGGAATTGTTGTAAGGAACGGTTCTCTTCAATCGTTCAAAGATGTTGGTAAAATCTCTGATCTAACTTCCTCTTTACCAAAAATGGAAGGCACAATTGGAATCTCTCACACTCGTTGGGCAACTCATGGAGGCGTGACAAAAGAAAATGCTCATCCGCATATCAGCGAGGATGGTAACGTTGCAATTGTTCACAATGGAATTCTGCAAAATTCGGCTCAATTGCGTAAACGACTAACACGTAAAGGAATCACACTCTCTTCCGAAACAGATTCAGAAGTATTTTGCCATTTCATCTCAATGGAACTCCAAAAAGGAAAGACTCCTATGAAAGCACTTGCAACTGTCCTCCGTATTGTTCGAGGGACTTGGGGTCTATGTGTACTTTTCAAAGAGCATGATCTGATTCTGTGCGCACGTAATGGTTCACCACTAATTATTGGCCGCTCATCAGACGAACTGTTCATCTCAAGTGATCCTCATGCTATCCGGGAGCACACAAGCGAAATGTTTGCTCTGGATGATGGGCAAATCGCTCGACTTGATCGTGATGGTTTCGAAATAATGCTTCCTGAAGGAACACCTGTCGAGTCAAGTCCCCTTGATATTGATGAAGAATGGGGTGTTAGTGAATTGGGAGATTATCCTCATTTCATGCTGAAAGAAATTCATGAACAATCTCAATCTTTGCAGCACTGTATCAGTGGAAGGTTACGTCATTCATCAGGTTCGGCTAATCTTGGTGGGCTCGAGATTACTCCGCAAGCGCTTGCAGCAATTCCCCACGTTCGTCTAATCGGCTGTGGAACGGCGTTACACGCTGCTCAAATTGGCCAATTACTGATTGAAAAGTGGGCGCGTATTCCGGCTGTATCCCATGTCGCAAGTGAGTTTAACATGAATGATCCAGTAATAAACTCAAAAGCAATGCATTTTGCTATCTCACAATCGGGAGAAACTGCAGATACACTTTCTGCTGTTAAAGAAATCCAACGCAAGGGTGCAGATGTTTACGGTGTGATCAATGTTGTTGGTTCAACCATTGCTCGCCAATGCGGTAAAGGAGTGTATATTCATTCAGGGCCAGAGCAATCCGTTGCGTCGACAAAGGCGTTTACAAACATGGTCGGTGCACTTTCTCTTTTTGCACTTAAACTTGGACGTGGCCGTTCTCTGAATATTTCAGAAGGGAAAAGGATTACAAAAGGTTTGAAGGAATTACCAAAGAAAATAGAAACGTATCTTTCTCATCAAGGACCAATTGCTGAGGCAGTTGATGCAATCATTGGAGCAAAGAATGTCCTTTTCCTTGGCCGTGGAGTTTCTTCTCCAGTTGCTTCGGAAGGAGCATTAAAATTGATGGAGATTGCCTATATTCCTTGTCTTGCTTATCCTGCAGGAGAAATGAAACACGGCCCTATCGCTTTGATTGAACAAGGATCACCAGTTGTTGTCATCGCTCCAAATGATGGAGTTCAAGACCGTACTCTTAATGCAATTCACGAATGCAAAGCACGTGGTGCTCGCATTATTTTGATTCATGAAGAAGGAGATTCAATCTCTGAGATTGGTGATATCAATATCTCAGTACCTAAGACACATCCAATGCTTTCTCCATTAATTACCGTTCTTCCACTGCAACTCATTGCCTATCAGACTGCGCTCAAGCTAGGACTTGATGTCGATCGACCTCGTAATTTGGCAAAGTCAGTAACTGTTGAATAATCAAAGAACAGTAAATCGTTGTTCACTTTCTTTCCAGTCAAAGGGCTTGTATCCCAAAGCGTGTCTGGTATGTCGCATCTTAACAATTCCAAGTTTTCGCTGGACATCATCTCCTTTTCGATCCATGACAAGGTGAATGACCCCGTCTGAGAGATAATCCTCAACTCCATATTCTCCAAATTGTTTGTGATCTTCGCCTGTCATCTCACAGATGAAGAACGATGTCAACTCGAGTCTGCGAACAGCCTCAAACAGTCTGAAAATCTCATCACGAGGATTTTCCATTTTGGTTAAGGTAAAGAATGCACCAAGGGAATCGAACACAAGAAGTTCAAAACCAATGGACTTACGATAATTGGTGAGTTGTTTGATAAGTTGGCCCATCCAATCAACACGATTACTCATTCCTTGTTCATCCAATTGAACACGAAGATCTGACAAATCGATAATTGCGATTCGGTTACGAACACGTGGGTCGTCTACGTTCATACCCATGTTTGACATGTGAGCACGAAGCGAATCTTTTCCTTGTTCCAAAGTTACATAGATGCCACTTGTTTCACCATAGAGAACTGCATTGTACAAGACAGAGAATGTTACGCTGGATTTCATGGCTCCAGAGGCACCTGCAACGATGCATATGTGCCCTTTTGGAATTCCTCCTTGCATGTTTTCATCCAATCCTTCAACGTGAGTTGGTATTCGATTCATGGTGTCCATTGTTGCGCCTCAACTCAAGGAAACCAATCAGCCCTTTGAAACTCACGCTCCAAACGTTTGCAAAATGTGATGAAGGTATTCCTCTTAGAGGGGCTATGCGCATTCTCCTCGCATCAGCATCAACGCGTCGAGGTCTTATCCTTCAGGATCGATTTTCAGATGTTGTGCAAAAACCACTTGTTAATGTTAACGAAAGAGTGCCTAGAGGTCCTGTTTCAGAACAAGTCCGACAAGTTTCTTTGAGAAAATCCGCCGCTGTTTCATTCCCTATTGACGCGGATGTGGTCGTAGTAGCAGACACCTTAGTCGAGGATCCTGATGATGAAAATACTGCACTTGGACAACCAGAAGATGTTACGCATGCAACAAGTATGCTTCTTCGCCTTCGAGGTAGAAGGCATAGAGTATGGTCTGCAACTTCAGTGTACGCAATGGAACGTTGGAATACAACAATTGAATGTTCAATTGTTGAGTTTAGTGAATTTTCAGATGATGTTCTAGTTGAACTGATTGAATCTCATTCATGGAAAGGAAAAGCAGGTGGCTATGATCTAGCAGGTGCGATGAGTAAGTATGCCCAGTTAGTTGAAGGTTCAGAATCAACAGTTCTCGGATTTACAGAAGAATCTCTCGATTACCTCGATGATCTAAGCCAATTACTTTGATAGAAATCGATTGTAAAACATCGGAATGCGGTGCCAATTTTCATTCGGGAAGAAGATATGTCTTACAAGAAGATACGTCAGAGATAGGATACCGACGATTTGAGCGACTGCCCATCCAATAAATGGAGCGTAGTTCTTACCAGTTGTGAGTACGTTCTTGTCGTAAAGAGACCAACAAATGAGAATTGCTCCAACCATAAGTGAAAGGAAGGTAATCCATGGAGTGGATCTATTCGATAATGAAATGTGCAGATGATCTTCGTGTAAGAACAAAGCGAATCCCCAGACAATGATGAACCCAGAACTAGCCAGAAGCAACCAATGTGCAGGCTGGACAGAGGCAATTCCATCGTGTCCTGTCCAAATAGGTCCTGATGAAATTACAGCTAAGATAGGTAGGAGCAGGTATCCTCCCAGGACCATTCTTGAATGAGGTTTTGCTAATGACCCGAAAGAGAGTTGAAAAATCCTTTTTGGATTAACAATAAAGAACATGAGCATCAATAACGCTGTCAGCGAAATGTCAACAAAATCTTCTCCAACAAGATCTCTTCCTCTAAGTGCACTGATCACGATATGGGAAAGAGCAAACACAAAGAATAATGCAAATTTAAATTGAAGTGATTTTGGTTTCGTAACTTCCCATCCTAGTCGACGGTTGAAGTGTGATAACAAACATGTTGCAATCTGCATGCATGAGAATAAAGCTACAGTAAACGAAATACCGAGTTCAATCATACCATCAATACCTCTAAAGAACCACGAAACGAGGACTACAAGTCCACAAATAACCAAGAGTATACCTGGAGCGTATGAAAACACCCCTACTTCATCCACTTCGTTTTTTGTTTGGAAAACCTCTATGGCAGGACTCGCCAATGAGAGTAATGAGAGAGAAAGAAGGACGATTCCTATTCCTGATAATTCGATTAACAAATCCCAATCCGTGGAGAATACGCCTATGAAAATAAACAGTTGCCCGAGTATATTGAGTTGAAGGAAATGGCGCATTGTGGTCCGTTCAAATGATCGGATGTTGTACACCAACGGAAATGTATCAAAAGCAATCCCTGCGAGAACAGCCATCATTGGTCCAAGTGAAAATTGTATAATGAATATGAAATTCACAGTCTTCAATCGTTCATGATCATCAAACAATCCATAGGGTGTTTCGAACACTAACCAGGTTAGCATGATTGCAAAAAGAAGAAACATGGCAGCAGAGGCTGCAAATAATTCGAGATAAGAACCTGCGAATTTCTCTTTTTGATCTTCACTCATGGCAATCACTTATTCAACTCGTAGAAGGCGAGTAATTCCAAGTTCGTGTTTATTTCTCTCTACAACCACATCTGAACCTGGAATCATGAGTAACTTATCCTCCGAATCAAGGGCGAAGATCGCTACGCCAACCCGTTCGCACATTGTTCGTAATTCTCTACGACATGCTTGTTGATGGGAATCCATATGGACGAGAGGACGTAGATCCACAATCACAGTATCTCCTTGATGAACTCGTTCAGAGATTTGATTCGTATAAATCCTATATTTTGAATCTGGCTTAACATATCGTAGAGCTCTCTTTGGACGTATCTTTGATGTTCTTGAAAAGGATGAGAGGTCATGGAAAGGTTCGCCATCCGGAGTGACTGGACCCATCCAGGAAGTAGGAGGTGCCAACAAAGGGGACACTTCTTGAGTCTCTTCAACAAGAGTCTCCACAATTAGTTCCTGTTGCTCTAAAGTAGGTTGTTGTTCAGTAATTGGCCTTTGTTGCTGAGGTGGTTGCGAACCACCTTCAGGATCTGGTAAGCCAAAAAACTGCCACAAATTCCCCATATATGTCACAAATCCAAATCATCAAGTAAACTCGACAGGCTGTTTGTGTCTTGGGTTGTTGGAGTCATTGAAGGTGTCGGTTGAGCAACTGGTGCAGATGGTTGATTTGTTGCCAAATACTGTTCGCCATAATATGCCCATTGTTCCATAGTCCAGCCTTGAGGGAGTCCACTTGCTGGCAAAGGTGGTCCTTGATTCGCCTGAGGGGGTTGTTCAAACGAGGGTTGAGCAACATTTTCAGTTGGTTGTGCTGTTTGTACCGTTTGTTCATACGCAGGAGTCTGAGAAGGAGAGTCATAGGTTGGTAAAGAGTCAGAATCCCATATCTTACCCGAACCAGATGATTCAAGTAAATCTTCAGAAGATGAACGTCGAGTTACTGCTAAGAACGAGGCAAGAACCAGCACGAGAGCAGCGAGTAAAATGATGACAATTGACATCGTCTGACTTACGCCAAGTGCTTCACTGAATTCTTCGAGAAGTCCCTCTGGAGGTTTCTCATCAACAGATATAGTGATTGTTGCATTCGTGGATGCCAAATCATCATCTGTCGCAGTGAGCGTAATAGTCCATGTTCCTGCTGGTAAATCTTCGATTGAAATTGAGATACCTGTTAAATCAACATCTCCAAGTCCTTCTCCGTCCAAATTCGAATCTTCCCACTCAAAGTCCCATGTATACAGCATATCGAGGAGATCGGATTCTGTGTCATTTGTTTCGAATGCTGTAATATTGAGGATATCTCCTTCAACTAAGTTGTCAAGAGAGCCATTTTCAGAGGTAATCTTAGCAATGGGTATTTGATTTCGTACTTTCACTACTGCGGAAAGGGATGCCTTTTCACCGTCATCATCCATAACCCATGCTGTGATTGTTCTATATCCTTCTGTCTCCCATGTGGCTTCGAGGTGATCTCCTTCAACATCACAATCGTTGTTCATAGTTCCATCGAGGTCACTATCAATTGTTCCGTCAATATCCCAGCAGATTTCCAGTGTTGCAACATCAGACTCAGTATCGCTTCCAATAACATCGAATACAACGATATCATTCTCACGCACAGGCAATCCATCAATTCGATTGATAGCATCTAAGAAATTCGTCTGAGCAGTAATTGTTGGCGCTACGTTCTCAATGGTTACCATTGCCAGAGATGGTTCAGATGAAACCCCATCATCATCTACTGCTCGTACACTGATGATGTGTTGTCCAGTTGTCGGCCAAGATGTAGCTACATCTGAGGCAGAACCATCTGTTGAGATCATCATCTCAGGAATTAGGTCGCTAAGGTTCCAATTCATAATGAGTTGGTCTCGATCATTCAGTGAATCAGAGCCTTGTGCACGTAGTATGACTGTTTGATCTTCGGCAAGAACCCAAGTAGCATTCGAGTCAAATGGAGTATTCACGCCAGCAATCCAGACCTCGATTTCACCAACTTCTGGTGCGATATTAAGCACAGTTAGGTTGGAGACAACTTCGGTTTGAGCACCATCATCATCGGTTGCAATTGCTTTGATTTCCATTGGGCCTTCTTCCATAGGCGTGAATGTACAGGTAGGTTGGGTCAATCCTTCTTGACAATTGAGATCAGGCCATGAGATAGACACTTGTTGCCCAGATGGAGAGGTTGTGTCTATATCACCACTGTCGCTTGCGTCAATTGTGATTTGTGTATCTACAGCGATCTCAGCAGAATGACTGAGATTCATGTATGGCGCTCGATTAAGCACTGTTACGTAATTGACAAGTGTTGTTGAGTCTAATTCATCATCGGTAACAATTGTTGTGAGTTCCCAAACACCACCATCAGTCCAATTCCAAGTCATGGCACAGTCAGGAGTAGTGATGATATCGATAAGGCCTGCGCGTGATTCAATCTCAAATCGGCATTCAACATCTCCCCCATCTGGGTCGAAAGAGCTGCGAGCATCAATGAAGACATCTTCAAAACTGTATTTTCCTGATTCAATAGCAATCGAAGCATTTGGTGTTCGTCCAATGAAAACATCAACACTTGCTTGATTATTGCTTCTATTTGCATCGCCAGCAATCAATTCATCAGGGTCAACCGTGAACGTCAAACTTTGGTTTCCGATAGTTGCTCCTTCGGGAACAGTCCAATCAACATCGATTCGTTGTTCGCTGTAAGCATCAATAGCAGGAACTGCTTCTCGTATTGCTTGTCCACCAGGGACAATGACTTCCATTTCAGTCGATGGCGAAGTCAAAACCCCTCTGTTTTGCGCTGGTAATGAGAATGATAACAAATCTCCTGGGAGAGCATTGTATCCTATTGATTTCGATAATGTCGCAACCTCGCCATCTCGAGTTCTTGTTACAATGATTGAATCTTCTTGTGCAACCAAGTCGATTCCAACAACGGATAGGTCGATGACAATGGTAGCGACACCAATGATTTCCTGAACAGGATCCCATACGATAACCCCGTTACTTGTGTAATCATCACTTGCTGTCGTATCGTCTTGAACATTGGAAACGTTGATGCTTTCCTCAATTTTTCCGTTACTATCTGTTATCGGATTGAGTAACGTACCCGCCATTTCATAACGTAATTGGAGGTTTTTGTTAACCTCAGGTGTATTGTTTGGAGCCACAGCATAGAATCCATAAACTTCAGACATGGAGTCTGGTAAAGTTGCTACAAATTGGGTTGTTACTTCGATATCGACGTTTCTATCGCCCGGATTTGTCCTCTTATTCACGCCAAAGGAATCGACAGGCTCGTAGTCCTTGAGCAGCCAATCAATGGTAAATCCAGCAGCATTCGATATTCGAATCCAAGAGTTGAAGCGAGCAGCAGGACAATACCAATTGAAACCTGAACTCACTCCTGTTGCATTCCATTCGTTTACTTTGTAGGAATCATCGCATCCTTCGTATTTGATGGTTTGACCATCTTCAGTTGGAATTCCGTCTGCTGTAACCTGCCATGAGTTATTTTCAGCACCGTTGGTATCAAAGTCTGATGGGTCGAAATAATCTGAACTTCCACTTACGCTTGTCCCCGACATGAACGGCATGTACCATTGATCACCAGTTCGTAGCGGGAAGTCGTATCTCTCCTTTGGTGGGTCGTAATACGTGTCAAAATTGATGACTCCAATATTTTGACTAAGGAATCCAAGATTGAATGGGGCAAAGTCAACATCTAATTCAAATTCAGAATTTATAACAGCCTGATCTCTGACACGAATAATATCCTCGCCAGAGTAACCAATTTCGAGTCGCCCGCTTGTTCCTTCAAGTGTTGCACCACTGTTTCCTGAACTAAAATCACCATCAATTTTGAGTTTGTATGCTAATGTCTGGATACCATCAACATTGATGAAGAAGATATCTTCAACTTCGTAAACAGTATCTCCAGTCAAGGTGTTTAAACTTGCAGAAACGTTTGCTTGTGCAATAAGTTGAGCAACATCGAATTGGGTCTCATAGGTCCACTTGTCTCCGATACGCCAGCTTGCAATTTCTGCCGCTGTTGCTGTGGATTTTGATGAGGATTCGATGAGTTCTTCATCTTCGAGGATAAAAGTGTCCTTGGTTAACGCCATCATCGACGTGGTCATCAACATGAATAAGACAAAGACTGCGGTTGCACGGTTCGCCATGTTATGATGTGCACTTCCTCGTACTTAGGCTATACTCATTGAAGGTCATACGTCTCAGTTTTCAGATTGAGATTCTAGCCACTGTTGTCCATAGTGGCCCCATTGCTCCATCGTCCATCCTTCTGGGAGGCCAGATTCAGGTATTGGGGGTCCTGATTGTGTTTCTCCAAGACCTTGCATCGATTGGTCGAATGCATTGTTTACAGGAGGGTCATGAGGACGATTTCTACGAGCTGAAACCTCATGTGGCATGAGCCCAACATCTTCATCACTAAAGATTGCATTTTGTCGCTCATCAAGACGTTCTAAGGCTCGTTCTCTACCACCTTTTCGACGCTGTCTCGTCATATATCCCAGACCTAAAAGAAGAACGAGAAGTAAGGACAATTGAGCGAGAGGATTCGCTTCTTCACCCACCATGAGCGCGCCAATATCTTCAGTAAATGTTCTGTCAGGTGGACCAACATTTATGTTGATAATTTTCGAACCAGGTCGCTCAGGATTCTCATCCCAAGCCATGACACGGATTGTTGTTGAGCCTGTTTGCTTGAACATGTGTTCAACACGCTTGCCAACAGCATCTGCATCATTGTTCTTGACGCCGTCTCCATTCGAGTCAATTGATGTATCGAGGTCCCAGATTATTGTTAATTGATCGAGATCGTTTGCGGAATCAATTGTGCCCGTAGCATCGAGGATGCATGTTTCATAAGCGAGGCAATCTATTGGTTTGTAACGGACAATTGGAGGAATATTCAACACTTCGACTGTGATAATTTCACTGACTCGAACACCATCATCATCTGTAACGTGATAGATTACTGTGTGCATGCCACTTCTATTCCAGTGCCACACTAATTCGTCACCTATGATGTCACAATCATCATCAGCACCACCAATATCGTTCGAATCAATACCAGGATCAATATCCCAACATCGAACCAATGAATCATAATCTGAAGGTGTGTCAGTTGCGTTACCTGTTAATCGAATCTCTTCACCCTCAGCTATCGGTAACAAATCCTCAAGTGGCATGACGACAGGAGCCACATTCGCAACGTTAACCCAACGCTCGTAGGTTCCGCTACTTGCTCCCTCTGAGTCGCTTACTTCTAAGCGCATGCGATGTAATCCAGACGTTTCCCAAACCATGTCATATTCTGAAACACGACCATCAAAGGTCTTGATGAGATTGGGCTGAGCGTCATCAGGCCACCATCGATGGGTTAGTCCTTCTAAATCATCAATTGAATCAAGTGCTTGGCCACGAACCCGCACCATTTGATCTTCTTCGACATGCCATGTTTGTTGTACGTCCATAGGAATAGGGGCACCATCTTCGCTAACGGTAACCGACAAACCATGTGGATTAATGTTGGTAAATCGGATGTCGATACTCGCTGATGTCATGGCGCTATCATCATCAACACCAACTGCCAGGAACGTATGCCATCCCTCAGTAGGGGCTGTCGTCGTACATACACGGGTGTAATAGCCTTCTTCACACTCAGCATTGGGCCAATACACATCGACAACACCGGGGTAAACATCTTCCGAATCAGTATCGTTTGCATAAGCATAGAGTGTGACAGGATATTCGACCTTAACTTCGCTTCTTGCACTAACAACTTCGATATTCGGTGCCCTGTTAAGAATGGATACATTTAGTGTCATGACTGCTTGATCTTGTTCTTCATCAGTGACAGTTATTTCAATCGGATAGATTCCATCATCAGTCCAAGTAAAGTTCAACATACAATCGATAGACTCTATTTTGACGTAGGAATATGTGCGAGTTCCATCATCGTATGGGATGTTGAATAAACAGGATACATCCCCTCCATCTTCATCGAAACTACCGCTCGCATTAATCACGGTCTGGACGTTGGTTAATTCCTCAATTGGCTCTGCCAATGCAGTGGGTAGGCGGCCCACAAAGAGGGTGATTTCAGCGAGGTCATTATCCGAATCAGCATCTGCTGAGTTGACTTGCATCGGATCAGCCTCCCATCGTATTGGTACATCTCCTATGCTCTTGTCAAGTGGAACTGTCCATGTGAAATTGACTTTATGAGATTCATAAGTCGCTAAACTTGGAAGGCCAAGATCAAAGATTGAGCCATCTGGATGATAAATTCGCATTTGGGTTGGAGTTGATGCAGTGATTCCTTTGTTGACAACTGCCACTTCAACGATAAGTTCGTCACCGGGGAGAACATTGTAACCAGAAAGGGAACTCACAGTGCTCAATTCTCCACTACGATTACGGGTAATGACAGCACGTTCTTCATCAGCAATGAGGTCGAGCCCAACAAGGTATTCGTCTAATGTAACGGTCGCCGAACCAACATAATTTCCTGCTTTAGCGACAACACCATGGCTCGCCCAATCCGTATTTGTTGATGAATAATCAAGAGCGTTACCGACATTGATCGTAGCCATTCCAGAACCGTTGGATCCTGTTACCAAACTGGTTTCAGTGTCGGAGAAATCAATATCCACATTAACGCCACTGATGGTTCCAAAACAATTTGGATTGAGAGAAACCCACACGTCGAGTGGCGTGTCGAGGGCAGTAAGGGTTCGTTCTGGCTGAACTTCAATGCACTCTGCTCTTGTACCTGGATTGCTGTTGCTTTCAGAACCTGTAGCTCCAACTGGCATGTATTGCTTTAATCTAAAATCGATTGTAAGTCCAACATCCTCTTCAGAATGTCTCCATGCGAAGTTGTTGACAGCCGGGCAATACCAACGATAGCCCGTTGACACACCATCGGAATTCCATGAAGTTAGTTCGTAAGAGGCATCACAACCACTGTATGCGATTCCTGAACCGAAGGCATTTCGTGGCTGTCCAACCTTTGTGACTTCCCAAGTGGTTGTATTTGTGTCACTCTCGGGAGGGGGGAATGGAGTGATGTAATCACTTTGACCAGACCATGTTGCAGATGCCGTTGTTAGCACAGTCCACCGTTCACCGTCTCGGATTGGAAAGTCATATGTTTCAGAACCAGGACTGTATGTGTTGGTGATTGTGATATCACCTAAAATTTGAGTTAGTGAACCAATTCCATAAGGTACGAATTTAATGTACAAATCCAAGTCATTGCGAACTGAAGCGAAGTCGCTAACACGAAGATACTCAGTTTGGGTAAATTGAATCTCTGCATTCCCGGTGAATCCCTCGAGTTCTACACCACTCTTGTCGAAATCAGCAGTCATCCGCAGTTTGTAGACCCATTCTGAACCGTTGTCGACCTGGAGTTCAAGAATTTCAGTTACCTCAGCAGTTGAGTCACCATTAATCTCGCCAACGTTTGCTGCAACTCCTGTGTCAGTGATCAATATAGATGGGTCAAAAGTACCTGAATAGACCCATTTATCTCCAACTCTCCATGTGGGGACATCATTGACGCCAGGGTCACTGCCTGCACGTTTTATGATTATGTTATGGTCTTCAGTAAGCAGTGAAGATGTGTAAGATGACTGAGACATTCCCAAGAGCAGGAGCACCAACAAGAGGGGGATGCCTGCTTGAAGACGTGCTTCGCCCATGTATGTCCTTAAGTGTTCAAGCACATGAAAGATGCGATTGCAGTTTCAGAGAAGGTCTGCTAATTCGTCCTTGATGATTTCAACTGCTTCTAGGATCTCATCCTTGTGTCGAGCACCTGTAATCACCATCTTTCCGCTGCCGAAAATGAGGCAAACAACCTTTGGATAATCAAGACGATAGATCAATCCTGGGAATTGTTCTGGCTCGTATTCGACTTTGTCGAATGGAAGGTGGAAGGTAAGGTTGTTGAGGTTCAACTTACGAGGCTCGCCAGCTTGGTCTGCTCCTGTGAATTTGTCCTTTCCGTCATAATCTTCGGGGTAGTGAAGTGCGTACGTTGCAACCATGTTTTGGACTTCAATTTCTACATCTTTAAGATCCCAAGTTGTAATTCCAGCAGCACGTAGATCCTTAATCATTCGATCAATACCTGTGTGAATGTTATCTTCGTCCTTCCCGCCAGTACATACTGCACGTCCAGAGCGGAACATGAGGATTGCTAGTTTTGGATCTGTAACTCGGTAAACAACACCAGGGAATTGCTCTGGCTCATACTCACAATTGAGCTGAATTGCAATGTCAGGGAGGTCAAGTTCTTCGGCAACACGGGTACTAGCAACGACGTTGACTACTGTCAAACGCTCTTCATCGGTGGTCATGTCACTGTCCTTCTGCCCGGAGTATATAAACTGACGGCTCTGTCGCAGTGGATACTATAACGGTGAAAAACAACCTATTGCGGACTATCATCCTGTGATGAGAGGGTCTCAATACGAACTCCAGGTGAGTTGAAGGGAGAGATGAATGCTCTTCCACCCTCCATCTCAATTGCTCTAACTGTTTGTTCGGGATTTTTGGTCAAGGCAATCATACATCCACCGCCTCCAGACCCAGTCAATTTAACACCCAAACTCGATGGAGCGGCTGCTTTGATGAGTTTTTCTAATTCTGGTGACGAAACACCTAATGAACGTAAAACGATGTGATTTTCAGTCATCGCCTTTCCGACCAATTCCATATCTCCTTTCCGGAGTGCTTCAATCCCTTTTCGAGCAATAGATCCAATCGTTTCAATCTCAACATGTCGTTCTGGTTGTTTTTCAAGTAATGAGGCTACTTTGGCTACTTGTTTTGACGTTGAAGCATGAACGCCTGTGTTGCCAATGACAAGAAACGTATCCTCTGGGATATCTGCAATGAATGAATGAAGTTGCCATGTTGTAACCTTGTCATTATGCTGTAATGATCGTTCACCAATGTGTTCAAGAGTTTCATCGAGTGTGTCCGATAGTACAACAAACCCTCCAGATGCACTTGTTGCCGTGTCGATTGGACTTGCTCTTCCGCCTTGAGCAAATGCTTCTGCTTGATGGGATAATAGCCCTGCGATTCCTGCGTTAACTTCTTCATTCCTGAGTTGTTGTAATGCAGCAACAAAAGCCACTGACAACGCTGCTGATGAACCAAGACCAGAGGCAGCAGGGACGGCTCCTCGTATTCGCATTTTGAGTGGTGGATTGCCATCCTCTGGCCATAACTTATCTTTCAGGAAATCAATATGTGGGTGTTTTGAAAAATTCAAAATCGCTCCATCAAGTCGCCATGAGTCGAATTTGGTTTCTTCCTCAAGTTCAACGGTCATTCGTTGGTTGATGCTGCATGCGACTGCAGGTTGTCCGTAAACGACAGCATGCTCTCCGAAAAGAATACACTTTCCTGGAGCGCTCGCTTTCACCATGGCTCCCCGAGTTGTTTCACAATCATTAGGATTGGTATTGTTTCAATCGTTGGGTTGAAACATTGAAGCGTAGTGGATTGCATGATGATGACTCATCCGCTGGAGGTTAACTACGCCGGAATCAGCGGTTATTACCTTCTTTTGATACTCGGTGGAGTCTCGATTGCTTTCTTTTCATATCAGGTTCAAAAGGCAACAAGGCTCGTTCTTCTTGGAGCTCCTGACAAGCGTTTTGACTCATGGGGCAGGCGATTAAAAGAAACGCTAACTGTTTGGCTTGGTCAAAGGAAAGTATTGGAAGATAAAGTTGCAGGAACAATGCACGTTCTGATGTTCTGGGGATTTTTGATGCTCTCATCAGATATGCTCGATCTTGCAACAGCAAATCGATTCAGCGAACACATTCTTCCTGATTTCTTGAATGGGATTTGGAATGGAATGGTTGAACTTGGATACACGAGTGCACTCCTCGGTTGTTTCCTTGCTCTTAACCGCCGTATTCTTTTTACTCCTGAGAAGTTGAAAGGAAAGTCCCAACTTGAAGGTAATGTGATTTTACTCCTGATTATGACGATTTGCACAACCTCCTACGTCGTCGAAGCCGGAGAAAATCCCCACCCAACTTGGGAAATGATAGGAGCATGGGTTGCTGATACATTCGCACCAAGCCAAGGTGCGATTAATATCGCCTACTGGGCTCACATGGTTGCGATTTGCACCTTCCTTTTCTTGATTCCACTCTCAAAGCATATGCATCTTGTCATGGCATTGCCAAACGTCGCCTTCTTTGATACCGAGCCAATGGCAAAAATGCGACCTCTTGAAACGGACGAAAGTGGCTCAGCTGTCGCTTTGGATGATTTAGAATTGGAAACCTTTGGGGCTGCTAATTTCACTCAACTCACATGGAGAAGCCTCATTGATGGATGGGCATGTACATCTTGTGCTCGCTGTCAAGATGTCTGTCCTGCCTATGCCTCTGGAAAGTCTCTTAATCCGATGCAAATCATTCATGATGTTCGTAATTATGCCAACGAGCATTCATCGCAATTATTTGCTGGAGAAACACCAGAAGAGGATATCATTGCCCGATTTGGTGAGGAAGCGGTTTGGGCATGTACAACCTGTCATGCTTGCGTCGATGTATGCCCTGTTAACATCGAGCATGTACCCAAACTCACTGACGCCCGTCGTCACCTCATGATGGAGAGAATGGAATTTGATGAATCAGTTGAGGACACAATTATGCCGCTTATGGCTACCATTGAGAACCTAGAATCCGATTCAAATCCTTATGGTCTTCCATCACACGAACGAGGTGATTGGGCTGCTGATCTTGATGTGAAGGTTGCAGAACCAGCGGAATACATCTACTTCGCAGGCTGTGCAGCCTCCTTCGATGAACGTAACAAAAAGGTCGCTCGAGACACGATCTCAATTATGAAAGAAGCTGGACTAGACGTTGGTATTCTTGGAATGCAAGAAGGTTGCAGCGGAGATGCAGCCCGTCGTGCAGGAAATGAATATCTCTTCCAAATGCTTGCAGAAACCAATCTGGAAACGTTCGATGAACTCGGTGTGAAGAAAGTCGTTGCCTCTTGCCCTCATTGCTTCCATACACTTGGAAAAGAATACAAAGACTACGGCGGAGAAGACATCGAAGTGATGCATCACTCTCAATTGATTGCTCATCTTCAAGGAGAAGGAAAACTACCTGCGCCGAAGCATGATGGTTCCGTAACCTATCACGACCCATGTTACCTCGGTCGTATTGGAGGAGAATATGATGCGCCACGTGACATAATAGGAGGTGTTGATGTTGAAGCAGAACGTCATGGCCGTGGTTCGTTCTGCTGTGGAGCAGGTGGTGCTCAGATGTGGATGGAAGAAACTGTTCCAGAAGGAAATGACCGAGTCAACATCATTCGAGCCAAGGAACTTGCAGCAACTGGCGCAGATACTGTTGCTGTCGGTTGTCCATTCTGTTCAACAATGGTCACTGATGGCCTATCAGCAATTGATTCAAACATTGAGGTAAAGGATATAGCCGAACTCGTTTGGGAACAAATCAAAGCAAACGATGCTAAAATTGAAGCAGCAAAATCAGCATAGATCGTTATGAAGCGCCTCCTTATTGTAGACTTGCTTGCTGAACGTCAAGCATTTGGTGAGAAAGGATGCGAGGAAATCATCAGGCATTTCCCTCAGCATGATGTTTTTTTATGGTCTCCACACATCGAAAATCCACGAAATTATCCATTTGGAACCAGAGTAAAACAACCGTTGGAAACTGATGTGATCGTGATTACAGGTAGTCGGAAGAATGTCACTTCTTGGGAACCATGGATGGATACAGTTGTCTCATTAATTCAGAATTCAAACGCAGAAATATTGGGGATTTGCTTTGGACACCAGATTATCTGTGCAGCGCTTGGAGGAAGGATTGAACGAGATGACAAGAATCATGCCTTCATGGCGGAAGTGACCTATCAAAGTGGGATGAAAGTAAATCAATTATTCACGCATCAAGAATTCGTCACCAACAGTGGTGAAATGGAAGTCATCGCATCTACAGAACATTGTAAAATTGCTGCTTGCCGACATCCTACTCGACCAATTCGTTCTGTCCAATTCCATCCTGAAGCAGTAAAGAATGTTCTTGATTATGCTCTTGAGTGCGGGGACATGTCTAAACAGGAACGTCGTTCATTTGGCGATGCTAATCAAGATCTTGATGTAGCCTCTGCATTGATTGATGCGGAGGCGATGGGCAATTGAATCAAGATGCTCTTTTGAATTGGTTTAACAAAAATCAACGGGCCTTGGCATGGCGAATGAATCCATCTCCTTGGTCGATTTTATTGTCTGAAATTCTTCTTCAACAAACGCAGATGGAACGTGGTGTAGAATATCATCAGCGATTATTTGAGCGATTCCCAACCCCTTCTTCGATGGCAGAATCTGAGGTGGATGAAGTTCTCTTCCTATGGCAAGGTGCGGGTTATTACTCTAGGGCAAGGCGGCTTCATGCACTTTCTCAGATTGTCGTAACCGATCATGAAGGAGTACTTCCTTCAACATATGATGAACTTCTAGCTTTGCCAGGTGTTGGTCCTTACACTGCTGCAGCGGTTGCTTCGATTGCGTTCAATCATCCAGTTGCATGCGTTGATGGAAACGTTCGTCGAGTGATGGCTCGTCAGACAAATAAAGAAAATCCATCTCTAAAAGATGTCCAAGCATTTGCTGATTTGAATCTTGTTCGCGAACATCCAGGAGATTGGAATCAAGCGATGATGGAACTAGGCGCTCTGATTTGCCGGCCAAGAAATCCGATGTGCGATGCGTGTCCAATGCATGAGAGTTGCAAAGGAACCTTGCGAGCAAATGAATTACCACAGCCTAAAAAGCAAAAGAAAAAACATGTCGAACTTCAATGCATCATCAAGATTGATTCACAAGATCGACCAGAATTGATGCAACGCCCCTCTTCAGGATTATTCGCAGGTCTTTGGGGCCCTCAAATTGACGATGAACTCGATACGAAAGGACTTGAATATCTCGGATCTATTCGGCATGTTCTCTCACATCGAACAATGAATATTCAGGTTTGGAAAGACATCTCCGAACAAGGGATTGATCCCAACAAAGTTGCTCTTTCAACGCTCGATCGGCGTATCTTGAGTCTTGCTGGCGTGTTCCTTGATGTCCCACTGGAATGAAGCCAAACATCCGATAAGCCCGAAAAAGAGAAGGTATTCTGCTGGAGCTGCATAATTGACCCATGGTTGCAGATATTCTAATCCAATCTCAGAAGAATGAACTCCTAATTCCTTTTCGCCAGATTTGATTCCATCACGAATTGATAATGACATCACTAGAAGAGATGTAAAAGCAATAATTAACGAGTAAAGTCGAACTCTTCGCCCCTTTGATGGAGATTTTGGCAATGAGAAATGTGTTGCAAACGCCCATGCAAAACCTCCATGGAAGACTACCATTGCTGTGTAAATATGAATCTCAAGGTTTTGATCCATTGTGACAAATGCTAGGACTGCAAGGTGCGTCGAAGTGGCCAATCCACACAATAAGGCGACGAGATGTAATTTCGGAGAAGCAATAGGTTTGAACAAAATGTAGAGTCGGAGAGACACTGCCATTTGTATTATTGCAGATAAAAAGAGACCGATTGAAAAGACGTGATCTTCTATCCCGGGATGATCGGTTTCGGATATGAAAAAGGGTATATCTCGATAATTTCCTGAAAAATAATGAATGAAAGTTGCAAGTAAAATGGATACTGTTGGTAATATCCAAGAGATTTGAATTAACCGAGTGTCCTTAAGGCGCCGGTTAAAAATCTCAATTCCATCATCTGAAGTGAAATTAAACATGAGCCTCATGCGTGCGTAACCTATGTTGCGTATGAACCTTCAAGTGAGAGAGATTACACCATCGACCTGTTCAGATGCCACTCCGCCTTCACGATACCCGCCGTAAAGAAAAAGTCGATTTTACGACACAATCTCCTGGAAAGGTAGGGATGTATGTCTGTGGAGTGACGGTTTACGACCTCTGTCATTTAGGTCATGCACGATGTTACATTGCGTTTGATTTGATTCATCGTTGGCTTGAAGCATCTGGTTATGATGTTGATTACGTTCAAAATTTCACGGACATCGATGATAAAATCATCAATCGTTCAATCGAATCTGGAGAAGACTGGAAAGTACTGGTTGAAAAGAACATTGAGACCTATTACGAAGATATGGATTCTCTCAATATTCTTCGAGCAGATCATTATCCAAGATGTACAGAATATGTTGACTCAATGATTCATATCATCGAGGACTTGATTCAGAAAGGCCATGCATATACTGCAAAAGATGGCGTTTATTTCCATGTTGAATCCGCTCCAGAGAAGTATGGTTTACTCACAGGGCAATCGATCGATGCAGTTCGGCAAGGTGCTGGAGGGAGAGTCCAAGGTACAGGAGATAGCAAGCGTGATCACAAAGATTTCGCATTGTGGAAACAAGCAAAACCCGGTGAACCGACATGGCCTTCTCCATGGGGTGAAGGTCGACCAGGATGGCATATTGAATGCAGTGCTATGAGTCTCGATCATTTTGGTGTCTCTTTTGACATACATGGGGGAGGGCATGATTTGAGATTCCCTCATCATGAAGCTGAAATTTTCCAGAGCGAATGTCACACGGGTCATTCCCCTCTTGCAGGATATTGGCTTCACAATGGTTTTGTCAATATTGATGGGGAGAAGATGAGTAAATCACTTGGTAATTTCTGGACGATTCAAGAGATTCGTAAGAAGATTGATCCGCTGGTGTTGAGATTTGCTTTGGTCAATGCCCACTATCGCTCTCCGATTGACATGAATGAACAACTCTTGAAAGATGCTCAACGTAATTATAATCGTATCATTGATGCCTATGCTTCAGCTCTTCGTGGATGCACTGAAGGGCAAAGTCATGATTTGCCTTCAGCCGATATCACAAGTATGGACCCTCTCTCAAAGTCCCTTGGCTTGCTTGAGAAGATGGGTGAAGGATTTGCTCGGGCAATGGATGATGATTTTAACAGCCGTGAAGCTGTAGCAAAAGTCCTTGCCGCGACAAAAGAACTCCAACGTATTCTTTCCATGGAACTTGATGAAGGAGATTCAAGAGCAGTCGCAAACTATGCGAAGCTTTGGTTAGAAGAAACAGCAGGACAAATTCTAGGAGTCTTGCCTACACCTGAGGTTGTGCTTGCAGAACCAGAAGAAGATCCAAGAAGAGCTGAAATCGCTTCTAAAGTGGAAGAACTTCTCACACAAAGAACAGATGCAAGAAGCAACAAAGATTGGCCTCGTGCTGATGCTATTCGTGACGAATTAGCCGAACTGGGTGTTGTCGTTAAAGACACACCAGAAGGTCCAATATGGGACTTTTCTTGATTATTCTTCTTCCAGATTCGCACTTGGCGGTGGAGTTAACGGAGGCATTTCAGGCACGAATTGGGACGATTCACTTTCCCATTCTTTTTCGATAAGTACTGTCTGATCTTCACTGAATACCTTCTCTTCTTCACTCTCACGAGTCAAGAGCCCAAGAGCAACAAGCAGTATAATGACAATAATCAGCAGGAGCGTTCCAGGTCCTATCAAGGAGTCTTCCTCTGCCTTTGTGTCTTCAATATCGTCTCCAAGAATACAATTTGGGGGACAATCATCTCGGCCAGTATCTCCCGTTTCATTGACGTCTTCGTTGTCGTTCGGGTCGACTGGATCAACAGGGTCGACTGGATCAACAGGGTCGGCTGGTGTAGTTGAACCTCCGGTACCGTCTTGTGGGTTGAAGACAACATTGACTCCAGTCCGCTCACCATTGTTCATAGGGACATCATAATAATCTTGTAGAACATCCAAATCGATGTGCGTATTTGCATGATTTGAAGTCTCGATGATGTTGAAGTGGCGTGTGTCTCCAGTTGTGAAAATATTATTCAGAACATTCCCTTGCATGGAACTGTAACTGTCCGTATTTGCAGACCATGTAGAATCGATATCTGCTGGGTTTAGTGCCATTGCCATTTCCATATTGCTAAGGATTGTACTCCATGATTGCGTACCCTCAGCAATGGATCTGTCCGTTACATCGACTGCCTTGTCAAAGCCTGGGCCAGTGACGGTTTCCCAATCATTGCCTTTCAATTCGGACATAATATCGACATCTCCCCAGACTGGTTGGCCATTGACCAATGTTAATCGGACATCTGCATCGATAGCTTCGATGAGATTTCTGTAAGGATCTTCATGGAAGTTGTCGATAACAACGAGATCTGCATACAATCCTGCATTCACTCTTCCAACAAACTGGTCCCAATTATTTGCCATTGCAGGATTCGTTGTCGTCATTGATGCAAGTTCGTAATCTGAGAAATAGCTGTTAAGGGCTTGCTTATTCCATACATCTGCAACTTTGAGTTCATGAAGAACGTTCTTTGATCCACTTGGACCCCAATCAGGTGCAAGAGAAATTCGAACTCCCGCTTCATCAGCAGCAACAACATCTGTTGTATCTCCATACAAGAGAAGGTTCGACAATGGGGACCATGCTAGGTCCGCTCCCACCTGTCCCATCATTGCAAATTCGGTTGCAGTCAAAGCAGTGCCGTGAACGACAACCAATTCTCCAACGAGAAGGTCGTTTTGTACCAACACATCAAATTCAGCACGGCTAACCTCGTCAACACCCTCGGAGAGGTGAAGGTACCATGCATTGAGATCTCCTGAGTTATTTCCATTCTTGATGTGACTTCCAACATAATCACCTTCGAGAGTCGTTACTTTGGTGTGAATATCATCGCCGCCAAAGTTGTACAATTCGATGTTTCTTGAGAGCATGCTGTCCCAAGCATCGGTGTTTGAACTTGGAGAACCTTGAACCGCTGTGACGCCTCCAGCTACAGCCATCACTTCTGCATACTTCATTTGCTCATCAGCCATGTTCCACATACTGCCACCTTGGACAAAGGTCTTCATCCATGAAATATCTCGCTTGTAGTTTGGATTGTTCTTCCATTGGTTTCTGTTCGAATAGCCGCCCTCTTCGGACTTTGTTGATGTATGCACATCAAAATCCCAGAGTGGGATGTGGTTGTAATGCATGTGATTGTGAGAATCGATGAGGCCAGGATAAATGGTTCCGTTTGTATCAATAATTGGAACGTTAGTAAGGTCAACATTGGAAGGAATTGTATCGCCCCAAACCGCCTCTATCATTCCATTTCGGATGAGGACATTTCCTTCGTTGATAACATCTGATTCACCATTCATAGTAACAACTCGGCCTTGGAGGACCATCGCATCGACCCTTCCGCCATCGCTGATTCCGAAGCAGCCAACCATGTTCTGCGCAGATGAGAAGAATTCACCTTCAGCAAATCCGGGAGTTGGAGGACTTACTTTCCAAACCGTACCATTTTCAAGAGTAATGTAGGAATTTCCGTACCATGAATCTTCGGCTGGGTAGGAGAGTTCATCGATGAGAGTTCCGCTTGTATCCGTGAGAGATACAGTGTCTCCATCGAAATAGTCGAGTTCAATTCGAGATGCATTGATGAAAATGGAGATGTATCCATTTGCAGGAATTACTGTATTTCGAGCTATTTGACAAGGGGCACTGCCGCCATCTGGCTTATCATCGAGTACCCAGTCTGATACGTTAATTGCCTCGGAAGTAGGATTGTGAAGTTCAATAAATTGATCAGAAAACTTTCCGTAGTCTCCATCAGCGTTCCAATCTGTAGCGTTGTAGCAGTTTGTGCATGTTTCGTTATTCTTCATGCCATTCGGAGAAACAAGGATTTCAGAGATAATTACCGAATCGCCTTCTCCGGCAGATTCCACAGCCTGGCTATCAAGCAACATTGAAGTTGGTGAGGCCGAAGTGAAGAGGAAAATCAAAACTGCACTGAGTACGAGGGTTCGGCTCATATTCTTCGGGGTACGTTACAGCACATGAAACCGCCGATGCAGCAACGTGGGAGAATGCATGGGCAAATATACTCTAAACTACTGGGAGGTCTATGGCGACAGTAACAATGCACGGGTCTTCATTCAATGAAATCATAGAAGAAAACAAACTCGTTATTATTGATTTTTGGGCTGAGTGGTGTGGCCCTTGCAGAGCCTATGGACCAATTTTTGAAGGCGTTTCAGAAGAATTCCCAGACGTTGTATTTGCGAAGGTGGATACCGAGGCTGAACAAGCACTTGCTGGCTCTTTTGGTATTCGTTCTATACCTACAACAATAGCTTTCAAAGATGGTATAGGTGTCTTCATGCAACCGGGCGCTCTTCCTGAAGATGCACTTCGAGATCTCATCGGAAAACTGCAATCTCTCAACATGGATGAAGTACGAGCTGAACTCGAAGCCCAGGAATCCAACGAGTCATCATGATGCGCAAAGCGTCATATGTTTGTCCCTTAACCGATGACCATGCGAAGCGGCTTTTTACTGGCAGTCCTTCTCTTGCCGAGCCTTCTAACAGGATGCTTCGGTGAAGACTTAGAAAATTCCTCAACTCTTGTTGCTGAAGATTCATATCCTGAACCATGGGATAGAACTGACATTACATACGATGATACGGATATCTATTCTCGAGTCAGCGTAAATGGAACGTACGACACTGCACCAGTTCAATCTGTTTACGTTCCTGTCCCAAGCATTACACTTGCAGATGGTGGAGCTGGCGCTGCAGGAGGCGCAGAGGTTCATCTTGGATTGTGGTTGCCTGTTATCGAAGGATGCGACTATAGTTCGACTGAGAATCTTTCAACAGAGTGTCTCGTTCCAGTAATTGCCGAAATTGGGCCGTACTACGATGACGGTGATGTGGATGCTCTTACGCCAGCTGACCGACTTGGTAAAATGCTCATTCAGAATTATGTTCCTCATGGCTATGGAGTCGCTCAAGTTTCTGTATTCGGAACTGGTGAATCCAACCACTGTATGGATCTCATGGGGACAGATGAACAACGTGGAATCGATGCTGCCGTTACATGGCTTGGGACACAATCCTGGTCGAATGGAAAGGTAGGAATCATTGGTAAATCATACGATGGCTCAACCCCCTGGCAAGCTGCAACATTCGGAAATCCATATCTTGCAACAATCGTTCCGATGTCTGGACTTATCGGTGTTCATGAACTCATGTGGAGAAATGGAAGCATGGAAGCACGTGGCATGATTATGCACAATGGAGTATACGGTTCCTTTGGAATTGATGGAGATACAGAAGACAGTCACAATCTCTGTGAAGGATACATTCAGGGATATGCAAACGGCCCTGCAGCATATCTCAGCGGCGGAATGGTCAATTACGCTGGAAACAGTTACTGGACTGAACGCTCATTCCTTGATCGAGTGGTTCAGAATTACAATGGTTCTGTTTACATTATTCAGGGAATGCAGGATTGGAATGTTGACCCACACATGACATTCCCTGCCCATCAAATCGTTGAAGACGCTGGTATAGAAGTCAAAACCTTAGCAGGACAATGGGCTCATGATTATCCCGACCGAGTTGAAGGGCATAGTGGTCTAAGTTCTGGTCGCGGTGCGGAAGCATATCCGTACACTCTTCGGTGGGATTGGGCTGATGAAATGCTGTATTGGTTTGATTGGTATTTGAGAGGCGAAGGCCGCGCACCAACATTAGGTGTCGAAATGCAAGACAATCAAGGTGGATGGAGATTTGAAGAAACATATCCACCGATGGATGTTGAAAACCTAGAATTAGTTGGCAGTGATCTTACGCCATCTGGATCAACAGTCTCTGCTACGAGCAGCGTTACCCTAAGTTACGGGCCATTTGAAGAGGAAACTCGAATCGTTGGTATGCCTACATTCCACATCGATGCAACTCCTGGATTAACAGGTGGTCATCTTTTCATTGAGATGACCGATGGTACAGGTATGCACCTTGGTCATGCTGTGATGGATTTGAGATTCCATGCAGGCGGCAGAGATGGGCAAGAAGTACTCACCCCATTTGTTTCTGTTAATGCACTTATGGAATTCCTACCAATGGATGTTATCTTACAGCCAGGGGATGGGATTCTGTTGACTGTTTCTCAAACTGGTGAGGATTACGTTCCATCACCAATGGCATCTGGAGGAGTTACCATCGATTGGGCTCAAAGTACCTTGACGCTCCCGATTATCGATCGAACCTGTGATGTCCTCTTCCAAGTTCCAATGATTGAATACGGTGGAGAAACGTCCCGTCAATGCTGATTAGAACAACGACAAGATGTCTGTAAAGACCTCTTTTGCTGAACCATTTGAACGTTCAACTAATCGACGAACAATAAGTTCTGGTGTGGAGCGAGCAAGACAATTTCTCTTTGGAGTTCGGTCAACGATGAGCTCGAGATGCTCGTCTAATCCATTTGCTTCAATTCCGTCTACTCGAAGGCCTTTACCCCCGTATGCTTCAAGAATAGCTGGGGCTAAGTGGGTGACAAGGACCATTGTTGTCTTTGTTTGTTGCTGAGCAGCACGCAGCATGCCTGCGATAATTCGAGCACCAGCGCCAGGTTCTGTAATCGCTTCCAATTCATCTGCAAGGATGAGTTTAGGAGTGTCATTGCAAACAACTTGTGCAAGTTCGACCAAGGTTGTTTCTAAGGCTCCAGCACTCTGAGTACCTCCTGATTTTGCAAGAACATGAAGAGATTCAATACGGCCAATAAATGCATTTTTGGCTGGAACTGGTAATCCCATATGTGCAAGGAGAGTGATGTGTGCGACAAGTTCCAGAAGTGTCGTCTTACCACCACTATTCGCCCCAGTGAGTAACGCAATTGGTTGTCGATCTCCATTGGGAGCAACGTCGCCAAGGCCATATGAGACGGGTTGAGCAATACCCTCGATGAAGAGGTGTCTTCCATCCTCGAACCAAACACCGTGGCTTACGAGTTCTGGCAATTCTGCTTGATGATGCAAAGCCCATCGAGAAATACTGTACCACATGTCGTGTTCAATGAGTGTGCGTAGAGCAATTTCACATTTTGGCTTGAGTGCAGCAAGTTTTCGAGAGGATTGCACAAGATGTTCACTGCGTGAATCATTGATTCGTCTTTCAAGTTCAGCGTCAATTTGGTCAAGAGTGGAACGTTTTATTTTAACTGGCCAAGAAGAAGAATACAAGTCATGAGGGCAATTAATCCCGGTGACCTCAAGATATTCTGCCATTTCTTTTCTTCCTTCTTGCAAGGCTTCATCGATGACGTTTTCAGTCGCTTGTGCTAGTTTTCTCTGGAAGGTTGCAGCATCAGCTAATGCAGCGAGCATGTCTGAACCCGATAGATCAAGAGACGCAGTTTCCATTCCTTCGGCAATGCGCTTGTTGAGAGTCTCTTCCAGTTCTTTGGATTTTTTCCAGAGGCCATCGCGAACATGTTCCATGCTTTCGATATCACCTGCATCACCGAGCATTGAAACCAATGCAGAAAGCTCATCCAATCCCTCGGTTGACGTGAAAATCTGTTCTAAAACAGGATGGAGAGTGCCTTTCCACTCTTGCTTCCATTGAAGAATTTCAATAAGACAGGACAAGGTCTTCTTATTGTTCTTGAACCAATCAATTGTGTATTCAGGTACCATGATTTCTTTCTCGGCATTTGCAGGAAGAACCAACCACCCAGGGGGGACTTCAGCAGGGCCATCATTGCCAATCCATGTAACGGTCTTGAAAACAGTGTAATCATTCCATTTTTCAGTTGGGCTCGGCTGTAGTACTCGAACAAACGAAGACCATTCTGGTTGCTCATCTCTTGAAACAACGACCCTCTCGTATCGTTGATTTGGTTTTCGTGGATGACCTAATTGTTTGAAGACTTTCTGCAAACGCTCGTACGCTTGCTTGTCTGCTTTAGCAAAATTCATCATATCCAAACAACGTGTCCTGCGTTGTTCAATCTCATGCATAGGCATCAACATCTGCATTCTTGATGATGTGGCCGAAGATGATGCAAAGGATTGAAGGGATTCTATTAATTGTGTATGCAACCGTTCAGATTCCTTGGTTGCAAGGAAGCCTCCATCATTGCCATGGATCTGTCTTGCGAGTTGTAATGCTCGCTTTACAGAGATTCCTTCGACCTCCGCAATACGAGAAATATCACCTGATTGCAATGTCTGCATGACTTCATCTCGACCACCAAAATGGTCATCAAGTCGTTTCATCAGTCTATCGCCGATACCGGGCAATGTCGCAAGCACCATGCTACAACATCGTTTGTCAAAGGCTTTTGAGGATAACGCTCAGAAGAGACCGATTTTATTGTTCTGGGAGGTTAAGTTCAACCGCAAACAACGGGTCGACATCGGTTGAATCATGATATGCAACAACGACTCCTCCATCGGGAAGAATTGCTAGACTAGCAAAGTCGAAACGGATATCATTTCCTGCTCCAGAAGTTGAATCAAGATCTCCTTGGCCAATGAATGTCAGAGTATCTGGAGAAAGGTCTTGACTGTAGCCTCGTGTGTGGTAAACAACGTCAACATCGGGTCCTTCTGCCGATTGATAACGAACATTTAGAACAAACAAATCGTGATCACCGTTACCTTGGAATTCCCATTCTTCTATTCCAGACGCAACAGATGACATGTCATAGGTATGGTTTGTCCATGTCATGGCTCCATCACGAGAGAGGTAATGAGTGAGTGTGTTCCCAGAATTTGCAACGCAATGGAGTGAACCAGTTGAATCGAGATGACAGTATTCACTCGGAAATTGGACTGCTAGTTCATTCCATGAAAGTGTTGTATCGAGAAAAGCAGCATTTCCGTTGTCGAAATATTGAGGGAACAACAACCCTCCGCTAGGAACTGCAAATGCACGCATCTCTTTGTGTGGTTTGTTTACGTCCCAGTAGGAATCCAAGGTGTCGTTGGTGAAATCAAGATTGACATCGATGGAGGGCTGAGATGAACCACGTCCTGGGAATTGTATTGGATAATAGTTCAAACCGTCCACAGAGATTTGCCCACCAGCATTCTGAGTTTGATGCCAGAAATTTGAGACGACAAGAGAGGCCCATTCCCCGTCTCCAAATGATGATGAAATTGGTCCGATAACTTCAACTTGCCAACTACGATCATAGAATGGTTCTGTGATTCGGTTGTAACACCATCTCCATTCCATTTCCGATTGGTCATACAAAATTGCATAGAATTTGTCGAGCTTCAAATCTCCTCCCACATACGGGAACCAAGACATAGAGATGATGTCACCATTTGTCGCTTGAACAATAGAACCTTCTCCAAGCCCCTCTTGTCCAGGATTTGTTGGTACAAATGTGCGGCATTGGATGTCAGGAGTAACTCCCGGCATCCATGTGTCCCATTCATGCCCTCTGTCAACGGACCATACAGGATACTCTCCTCCAATGTTGAATATCGAGCCATCAACGGATGTCGCAAGATAATGTTCACAGCAATTTCCTCCCTTTGTTGCGTCAAAAACAGCCCATGTCATATTCATACTTTGGTTGGTTCGTAAGTCAATTGTCATGAACTCCTTTGGCGTTTCATGACCTTGTTCATCAACCAATGTGTACTCTTCCCAGATCGAAGTTTGTTCCTCCTGTTCAACTACGGATTCTCCCGAGCCAAAGCATCCTGCTAGAAGCATGCTGCATAGGACAAACAGGGACAAAAGTTGTCTTCGCATGGTGCAGGCTAAGAAGCCTTCATTTTCAAATCCTCGCAAAGAGCCTTGAACTCTTTCAACCCATGCAAAGTGTGTGTTCCGAACCATGTGAGCGCTTCTCCATCGATGCAAACGTTCCAAATCCGCTGGCCTCCTTCGAGAACAACTCTCTCCGAAATCTCTTCACCTTCTTCGAGTGCAAAGTTGTGAGGTTCACTTGAGAGAAGCATTCCTTCAATATCATGTTCGATAAGATGGTTTGTGGTAACAACAGGGTATCCATTTCCATTTGGTTCAAAATCGGGGACGATGAATCCACATAATTCCAGAATCGCTCCTGAATAGCGTGTTGGTGAAACACACATGAGAGGATCATGCCATATCATAGCAGCAACCTTTGGTCCAGTGCTTGCAATCTTCTGTTCTAATTCCTGTTCAATTGATGCTGCGATTTTCTCACCTATCGTTTCACAATTGATTCGTTTCCCAAGAGAGCGAAGCATTTCTGGAACATCTAATGGCGATTGAACTTCAGTAACAAAGCAGTCAATGCCGTTATTCCTGAGTTGATTAAAGACCTCTAGTGGATTCTCTTCCTTATCCATGATGACAAGGTCTGGGTTGAGTGCCATTATTTTCCCGATATTCGGAGTTTTTGTCCCACCGATGACTGGTATGTCCAACACATAATTCTCGGGATAAATACACCAAGGTGTTCTTCCGACAAGGTGTTCTTTGGGCAACCCTAAGTCCGCTAGCGTTTTTGTTAAACTTGGAACAAGCGATACAATGCGCATTACGTAGCCTCAATTGGATTGAACTCTGTAGGAAATATGAGCACCATCGACATCGAAATTTTCAGTACCTTCAGGGGCGTCATTACTAAGGAAAGCGATGCACGAAGCACGAGTCTCCTTTGCAATCCATTCCTGATCATCAGCAAACAACTCTGGAGCATTGACCATCCATACCTCTACGTCGATGGTTGCCTCAATCTCAAGGTTTAGGTCCTTACGCTTCGATTGAATCCGTCGAGTAATGTCTCTGGCGAGTCCTTTGGAAAGGAGTTCTGGCGTATCTTGCATATCCAATACAAGGCTGACATGTTGGGCTTCATCGCCTTCGCCCAGCGTCACTGTAGCAGCTGCAAATCCTTCTCGCTCTGTCCGACGAACCTCGACATCAGATTCTTCGATTGTAACGCCCATGATCACACAATTCCCTGCTTTGATTTCATCGAGGAGCGCTTCAGGATTTTCATTACCCTTTAGTTCGTTAGCAATTGCGTTAACATCACCTTTTGCTTTCGGGGCTAAGGCTCTGAAATTTACCGCCAGTGCAATTTGTTGGAACCTGTCAAGGTCAGTTTCAATTGATATTGTTTCGACATTCAATTCTTCTGAAAGGAGATCGTGATATTGTTCTAGGTTCGGCCCTGCAACGATAAAACCTTCAGCACATGGGAGTCGTTGTCTTCTTTGTGCATCAATTCGAATACGTCGGCCAGTCTCTGCAAGTTCACGAACAAGTTCCATCTCAGCCTCGAGTTGGGAATCTTGTGGTGGGAGGCTTGTCGTTGCTTCGCACAAGGATTCATCCCAAGAATCAGCAGTTGCTCCTTCAAGCGAACCTGGAATTCCAACAGGCCAATCCGCAAGATGTACAGATGTACCTGTGAGATTACGATGAATTGTATCGACCATGAATGGACTAACAGGGGCAATGAGTTTACTGAGAATGACAAGAACTTCATGCAATGTATGTTGGCATGCCAATTTGTCGTTTGATTCTGCTTCATCCCACAGGCGTCGTCGACTTCGACGGACATACCAATTGGATAAATCATTGACAATAAAATCCTCAAGATTTCGACATGCTTTATGGAAATTCCAGCTTGTGAATCCTTCATGATATGCTCGTGCGGTGGTGTGGAGTTTTGATAGAATCCAACGATCGAGTCTTGAACGTTCTTCGACAGCAAGAGGTTTTGCTTCTGGGTCAAAACCATCCAAAGCAGCATAGTCTGCATGGAAGCGATAGACATTCCATAGAGTCAAGAACATCTTTGCATATGTTTCTCGAACACCATTTGAATCGAACTTCAAAGGATTCCATGGAGCACCTGCGGTGACCATGTACCATCGAGTTGCATCAGCACCTTCTCGATTGAAATGGTCCCAAGGGTCAACAATATTTCCTTTTGATTTCGACATCTTCTTTCCTTCTGCATCAAGAATAAGGCCGAGAGACAAACATCGCTTGTAAGCAGGCGAATCAAAAACGGTTGTTGAAACTGCTAAGAGTGTGTAAAACCATCCACGTGTTTGATCGACACCTTCACAGATGTAATCTACTGGGAAGGATGAATCGAATGTATTTTCTTCACTAAATGGATGATGCCATTGAGCGAATGGTGCACAACCAGAATCAAACCAACAATCCATCACAAAAGGCTCTCTCTTCATCGGCTTACCGTTTTCAGATACCAAGGTGAATGCGTCTACCACAGGTCGGTGTAAATCAACATCCGCTGGACAATCAGGGTTTTCAATTCCAGCGGCTTGGGCTTTTGCGACTTCTTCTTGAAGTTCAGCAATTGAACCAATGCACTTCATGTTCCCTTCTTCATCTCTCCAGACTGGTAAAGGAGTGCCCCAGTATCGTTCTCGTGAAATAGCCCAATCCTTGACGTTTCGTAACCACTCGCCAAATCTGCCTTCACCCACCCAGTCAGGCGCCCATTCGACACCATCATTGAATTCGAGAAGTCGCTCTTTGACTGCTGTCATACGGACAAACCAAGAATCCATGGCGTAGTAGAGTAAGGGGTGGTCTGTTCTCCAGCAGTGAGGATAGTCGTGCAGGTAACTTTTCTCTCTGTATAAGAGGCCTGACGAAACCTGTTGGTTTTGTCCAACGAGAATTTCCATAACCGAATCGTCGCACTCTTTGACGTATCTACCATCGAGTTGCGGATGAATTCCTGGTACGAAATGACCGTCCATTCCAACGGTGTGATAGGCTGGCAGTCCGACTTCCATGCCGAGATTATAATCATCTTCACCATACATAACTGCGGTATGTACAACGCCAGTTCCGTCGGTCGTTGTAACCCAGTCAGCTGAAAGTACAGTCCATGCTGTATCGGAATCTCCTCGAGGCACAGCACCTGGGAAGAGTGGTTCATAGGATCGACCAACAAGATCAGAGCCTGGTATTTCTTCAATAATATCGACGTGATGTCGTAGCACCTCACCCATGAGGTCCTTGGCTAGAATCAATTCTTCTCCAACGATAGCACCACCTCGTCCCTGCCATCCTTCAGGTTCTTCTCGAACTTTACAGCGAGCATAGGTGACTTCTGGTCCAACTGCGAGTCCAACGTTACCTGGAAGTGTCCAAGGAGTTGTTGTCCACGCAAGGATGGATGCATCATCATCGGTGAGTTTGAATTTGATGTAAACTGATGGTTCCTCGACTTCCTTGTAGCCCAAAGCAACTTCGTGACTTGAGTAAGATGTCCCTGTTTGAGGGCAATATGGTAGTACCTTATGGCCTCTGTACAAGAGATTCTTATCGAACATTTGTTTGAGGGCCCACCAACAGGATTCAACATAATTGTTGTCCAATGTGACATATGGATTGTCTAAATCAACCCAATATGCCATTCGTTCGGTCATTTCTCTCCAAGCGGTTTCATAGGTCCATACGCTTTCTCGACAAGCGTCGTTGAAAGATTGCATTCCAAATTCTTCAATGGCTTCATTACTCATCAAATCAAGCCGCTTCTGAACTTCAATTTCGACAGGTAAACCATGCGTGTCCCAACCACCTTTACGTTGTACAAGGAAGCCTTCCATAGTCTTCCAACGGCATACAAGATCTTTGTAGGCTCTTGCGACGACGTGATGTATGCCAGGTTTGCCATTTGCAGTCGGTGGACCTTCCAAGAAAATGAAAGGTGCACCATTTTTACTCGAGCCGATTGAGGATTCAAAGGCGTTTTCACTCTTCCATGTATTCAGTAAAGCGGTTTCAAGCGCTACTGCATCGAGGTCACCTGCTTCTGACGGTCGAACCATGACCTTGCGAATCACACTGTTGATTTCAACCTCTCCCTCATTTTTGAGGAAGATTGAGGAGTGACACATTCAAGACCTTTCAAATTTAGGGAGAATCATGGCCGAGTCTTTGGGAGGTCGAAGCATTGCTTTCTTCGTCTTGTTCTTGTTCGTGTTTGCACCATTCACTTCGCTTGCTCCAGCTGCATCTTTTGAGGTACTTGAAGAGGCTACTGCGCCATTATTCGTCGGAGAGAATACGCCTGTATCGGTTGATATTCGTCCGGGTCAATCCAGCCAAAATCCGTTCGAGTTGACTCTACCTTCCTCCACGGGTTCGATCACAAACCTTGAGATGACGATGCAATCTTCACCGCTTCAAAATTCTCAGACCCTCTTGTGGCAAGGTGCATCTGCATGGAATCATCCAGATGCGACTCACAGCAATACCTATTCTCAATCAGGGTCATTAACAGGATCAGGTTCATCTCCAGGATACGATTTCAATAATGGTGCTCAAGGATGGACGTTTTCGAATTCTTACAGTGCTCGAGTCACATCACCGGCGTGTGGATACAACGGTTCGAGCGGAGGTTCCCTTCGAACTTATGCGGGTTCTACGTATGCAACATCTCCAGTAATCGATCTTTCAAACCGCGTCAATATTCCATTCCATGCTTGGGTTCATGAAGGCAGGTCCGGTTGTGGAGAAACCCCTGATGTAAACGAAGACCTCCAGTTCCAATACAAGAATGCTGCAGGAACTTGGACTGCCTTCAGAACATTTAGCGGAGGCGGTGCCGTTACTTCTAATTCTCAATTTATGACTACTTTGCCAGTTGGTGCTTATCACGCGAATTTCCAAGTTCGTCTCCATCAAACCAGCGGTAGTTCGACATGCTGTGATTATTGGTTTGTAGATGATGTGAAAGTCGTCTTGCCTCCACTAACCGAATGGATAAGCCCTAGTTTTGGATACAATACATCCTCCTCATTTTCGCTTGCAGAAGGCCCGTATGCTCCGATGTACATCAACGCGGATTTCCCTGAAAATTCCTTCTTAACATGGACACTTATTGACGAGGTTACTGG
>CAXDRT010000003.1:0-41364 GCA_963991835.1 uncultured euryarchaeote | reverse complement strand
CACGAGATCCACGCCGGGATTTGGTTTTAGATCCACATTGAGAACATCATATCCTTTCTCTCTGGCAGGTTTGAATATGAATTCATCAATCCAAGGTTGCCGAACCTTAACAAGTTCATCATGTGAACTTCCAAGATTGCACAATGGAAATACATCTTTGGGGTCCATTGAATGGAGAATTTGTCCTAGAAATTTAGCTTCCTCATACAACATTGAAAATCCTCCCTCAAAACTTGCTGAGATGTTGGAAGTTTTACATTTACTGGTAAATGTTGAAAAAATCAGTGATTTATACGATGTTGTAACTATTCGCTGTAGGGAATAAGTCTTTATTTCAAGCATAATTGATAGACACGATGAGCATGAGCGATAGAGTTGAATCAAACTACGATAAAGTGACTATTGCTATTGGCCTCTCTGGCCTTATTTTGTTCTCAATCCTGGGGGTTGGCATTTACCTCTTGATGGATGATACAGTTGAAATTGATACCGATTGGGATGATGACGGCATTCAAAATACAGTGGATTCCTGTTCGGAAGGAGAAATCGGTTGGACATCGTCGATTGAAACTGATTATGACCAAGATGGTTGCAATGATGCTCTCGAGGATCCTGATGATGACAATGATGGCGTTCATGATAATCTGGACAACTGCCCTACAGGTATCATGGACTGGCCTGCTCTTTCGATTGATATCGACCAAGACGGTTGCATAGACATTAACGAGGATCTTGATGACGATAATGATGGAGTAAATGATTCTGAAGATTTGTATCCTCTGGACCCAAATGAGTGGGCTGATTCAGACTCAGATTCCTATCCAGACAATTCAGATGCATTCCCCTATGATCCAAGTGAATGGTCCGATTATGATGGTGATGGAACTGGCGACAATAGCGACGTCTTCCCATTTGATGGTACAGAATGGGCTGACCATGATGGTGATGGGATTGGAGACAATCTTGATTCTGATGATGATAATGACGGAATCATTGATGACTACGATGTTGATGATTTCCGCGATGCAGCAATTGTTCTTAGCCTCGACTCAATCATTATTTTTCAGGATATGGACTTTGAAGATATCACAGAGATGTATCTCTGTATTTACCTAAATGGTGAATCAATTGATTGCACCTATTCTCAATCTGCCTTTTTCGTGAACAGTTACTATGACATTCAAACAAATGTACTGACTCAACTTCCGTTTGAGTATACTCTCGATTTGGATGAGACTCAGCGATATCATACAATTTTAATCGAAGCGTACGATGATGATGCACTCTTTGATGATGAAATTGATATCAATCCCGATCCAGATGAAGACGCCCTTGAGTACATTTTTGATTCGGTAACGATGTTTGATGATGTATCGATTTATTCGGATGGTAGAGAAGACTCAAATGGAGATGATGGGGCATTGAACATCAGCATTGAACCCTTTGATATGGCCACACAGTCAATATTCGATTATTATTGGAATTTTGATTCAAATCAGTATCATTTGGAAAAGATTCTCAATTATACAACGTATTCTTATTATCGTAGCTTAGATCATTCAATTGATTGGTCAAATGCAGAATCGTATGATGACGTAATACCACAATACGCACGGTTCTCTACACCAGATGCTCCTTACGTTCAGGAACTTGCACTTGAACTGAAGAATATGTCCATCCAAAGCGGATATACAACCAATGTTGAAATTGCAGAATTCATTTACAGTTTCGTTGGAGCAATTCCATATCAATATGATTTAGATTCTGCTGGTAATACCACTGACAAACCAAAGTATCCAATCGAAATGTTGTATGAGAATGGAGGAGATTGTGAAGATGCTTCTGCACTCTACATCAGTTTGGTAGAATCATTAGGGTACGATGCAGCATTGATGCTTGGGCAAGTGAAGGCGAGTGAAGATGACGAATGGGGAGGGCATGCTTGGGCTGTGATCAACATGCCTGCTGCAACCGGAGAAGGATTCTATGGTGAAGGTGAAAAAGTCGATGTGTACTTTTACTTTGTAGAGACAACAGGCTACTACGATGGAAATTCTGGAATTGGTCAAAACCCTTGGTATGATATGATTAATACCTCATTTTATGATATTGGTGTGTGAGAGTTAGGTCGAGCGAATCCTTAATTGAAACCTGACCCAGCATCGCACAATGAAGCAAGCTATTGCGATACTACTCGTGTTTGTGTTTTTGTCAACACCACTTGCTGGATGTTTTGCAGAAGACGCTGAAACAACTGTGGAATCTGTAGAATCTGTATGGAACTTTGAGAGGAATGAGTTGACATGGTATCACTATGCTGGGGCGGTTGATGCTTGGGGCAATGATAGCGTTGTCCTTGAAGGCAGGAATCTCCCATATCCTGCTGAAGGGACCTACTACGGTATTGGTATGTCCACATTCGAACCAACCATGGGCATCACACAAACAGACTTGATGGTGATGAGTTCATACGGTAATGGTCCAGCAGGTTCGACAGCCATCATTTCATGTGATCTTATTGGAATGGTAGATGTCTTGGATTACAGTTGTGAAAACATCTATGATCCATTCCTTCCTATTGCAAATTCAAATGATCCCTACATCTATGTTGACCCATGGACGAGTCGAATCATGAAATTCGATATGCATGCACTGCTTGGAATGACCGTTGAATGGTCTGATGATGAGGGTGCAAGCTGGCAAGGGCCGAGTATTGCCACACAAGTGTATTCCGTTCAAGATCACCAAACAATAGCCAGCAGTAATATGCCAGCAGCATTGTACGAAACAACATGGATGTTCTGTATCAATGGAAACGCCCCACATCCTCTTTGTTCATCAAGCCAAGACGGTGGAGCGACATGGGGTCCAGAAACCTCTGGAGCGCCCGTAACATGCTCTTCTGGTGGTCTTAGCGCCCATCTTGTTGGAAGCATTGATGGAAACTTCTATCGAGGAAACAAAGGTTGTACAGGTGATGGTTATTCCATCTTCAGAACCACAAATGCAGGCATCTCATGGACTGAACATGTGTTGCCTACATCCGTGACTGGAACTGCTGACACTTGGAATGCAGAAGAAGCTCAAGTCGAAGTTGATAGCGAAGGGAACGTACACGCAATGTGGATGGGTCTTGATAACATGCCATACTGGTCCTATTCCATCGATCAAGGGGATACTTGGTCAAATGCAACAATGATTGCCCCTCCGATCAATCTCTCAGGAACTGGATTCCCTGTTGTTGTTGCTGGCGATCCAGGTACAGTTGCATTCGGCTATGTCGGTGAAACTGAAGGCGATGAAGAGACATGGAATGGATATCTCACATATGCGACAGATGCATTCAATGAAACGCCTCTGTTCACAACGGTTCAACTCAACAAAGTGGGAGATCCGATTGACCAGGAACCTGATTGCGGATACAATCGGTGTGGTGGATTAGGTGATTTCCTCGATATTCGAGTGGATCAGTACGGACGGACATGGTTCTCATTCTCCCATAATTTGGCAGATATTGGTATCTTTGGTACAATCAATCTTGGGCCAAGTCTTCGAGGAGACACCATCTCAATGATGGATACAATGCCTGCTGGCGGAATCTCTACACTTTGATTATCCCGCTCAAAACAATTGAGTTTGATAACCAGTATTCTTTGGTTGAGATTCTGAATTTATATTCCACAAGAGTTCTGCAACAGACCATTTTGCTGATTTGACTGCTGCTTCAATCGTTCCAATAGGTTCACTCCATGCATCACCTGCGAATGTTATTCGATCAAGCTCTATCTGTTCGGGCCTTTTCTTTGGTCGAGCATATCGCCATCGATGGGCATGGATTGATGCGCTTGAAATCCATTCTTGTGAACCATCGTCCAGCTGTGAAATGACCTCATTTACGATTCGTTTGGTTATTTCATCTCGTGATTCCTCAAGATACTTATCTGACCATGGTGAAGACATTTGTAGAATGATATGATTCGATAAGTTATCATCAATACCGCGACGAATTTTTTCTATAGATTGATGGCTAACTGCTAACAATGATTCAGGAGAAGGTTTCGAATGTGTCAAAATGAGTGTCCATGATGAATGATACGGGTGATTACTCCATTCGTTAGGTAAATCATCAGGAAGAAGTTCGTAGCATTGAGGAATTGGACAGGTCAAGATCAATCCATCACTCTTCCAGACTGTTCCGCTTTCATCTTCAACATGAACATGTTGATCCTGATGAATAATTCGTGTGACCTTTGTATCACACACAACATCTATTCCATTCAGCCATTGTTGTATTTGTTGATCAGCGTTTTGTATCAGTGCGTCTTCTTGTGGTTCAGATGGATTCCAAATTTCTCCGTTACCATGATTGTATATTCCTTCAGGTCGTGTTTTGGTTGAGGACCTTCCTCCTGGAATTGTTCCTTTGTCGATCACAAGAACCTCATATCCGTATGATTTGAGCAAGAAGGCAGCAAACGCTCCAGAGAAACCTGCCCCAATAATAACAAATGGATGTGTTTGATTGCTTGGTTTTCGAGTAACATGTTGTTCATACCTTCCTAAATCAAGACGTGATTTGTGTGTTTCAAGATCTCTTTTACGAACAATTCCCATAACAGGCATTGGCGGGTAAAAGGCCCTATCGAAAAGCCCATGACACCATTGTATTCCTGCAATTGAAGAAGGGTCACGTCCATCGAGTGCGAATTTATCATTCAGATGTTGTCCTATAACAAGTGACTCTTGAAGGCTCTTTGTCCAGAGCGGTGTGGCTTTTCCCCAAGTCATTCTGAGATTGTTATGGAGTTCTCCATGACGATACAACGATGTTTGACATAGATTCCATAATGCACTTGGACTTTGACTATGCTCGAATTGTTCCTTCGTTAAGACAACTGTGCGTACATCTCTTTCGGTATCCTGCCATGAATCCCTTGCCCACTGAGGTAGATTGTGTGCGCCATATGGTTCAGTACATGAATAACAATGATGCCATGCATGTTCTCTGAATATGAGGAGTTCATCAAGGAATTTGTCTGCTGACTTCGTTCCGAAAGCTGCCGTTTCTCTTGCTATTTTCATCACCGAGATCGTTCCATAGTGAATCGATGATGATAGACGAGAGACACCAGTTGGATCCTCTGCCTTGTTTCTTCTTCGGGCATATCCAGAAAGACCAGTTTTCTTGAATTCATCCCATCGACTCAATGCCGAATATTGACCACCCTTCTCATTCCAAACGGGCAATACAGTAGCGTCGATATCACATTGTTTAAGGAGATTAAATCGTTGTTTCATCGTTCGGATTTCTCTATCGATATCAATTGGATTGAATGGAAGTACACCTGTCCATGATTGATTTTTCATATCCAATTTAGGCCAAATACGATTGATTCTTGCTTTACGTAATCGTTTCGTAGCATCTCTATACTTGAATGGTCGATCAACAGATTTTCCAAAAACTGGCATAGGGACTACACAGTGACAATCAATTTCGATAACCGCACATGTTGCATTTTGAGCAATATTTTCAACCCAATCTTTCCATGGAGGTAAAGGGAAAAGATCTGTGATAATGAGACTGGCTTGTCTTGATAGTTCCTTCATAACACTCTGCCGATTATCTCTTCTTGCTATATGTAAGTAGTAATCGACTCCAATTCTTTTAGCCCCATCATGCATGTCTACAGAAGCGTCCAAGAGCATGTTATGATGACGAAGCGAGGCGTGTGGGTATCGCTCATCAATTCCATGATAGATGAAGAGTGGGAGATTCAAATCATCTGCAATGATTCTCGCAGCATCGATTGCAGGATTTTCCTCTGTTCGCAGTGACGATTTCAGCCAAACTATGACAGGTCCAGAGGTACCAATATCTCGAGTGTTTCCAAGTTTACAACGTTCGGAAAGGTACTCAGGTAAGCCGAACATAATTCCTCTTTTCCCCCTTTACTGATATACTCCTGTTTGAATTCCAATTTGGAAAAGTATCAATAGTTTCATTCTCAGGCGTTGTTATGGAACAAAAAACATTTCTCGTGACGGGTGCATCAAAAGGTATTGGATTGGAATTATCCCTCAGTTTAGCCAAATCAGGATTTAATGTGATCTTACTTGCTCGAGATACCGCTCTGCTGGAAGAATCGACAGAAAAAGTGAGATCCATTTCTTCTTCTTCCTCTTCCATCGTTTGTGATTTATCTAACAACGATTCGATTGATGATGCCATTTTAGTGCTCAATAGAGATTATCAGCAATTAGACGGCATCGTACACAACGCAGGTATGATTTCACCAATAATGCCAATGAACAAAGCCCCGAGTGATGCATGGGCCGAAAATATACAGGTCAATCTCATTGGTGTTCAACGATTAACTCAAGGTGTTTACTCAATGATGAAAGCTTCAACACACTGCAGAGTCACTACAATTTCAAGTGGTGCCTCATTACGTCCACTTGAATCATGGTCATCGTATTGTGTCGCCAAAGCGGGTCAGGATATGTGGGCAAGATGCTTAGCAGAAGAGGGAAAAAGCCACGGAATTAGTGCTATTTCAATCGCTCCTGGAATTGTTGATACGGATATGCAAAAAGAGATACGTTCTGCGGATTCACAGGATTTCCCATCGCATTCTTCGTTTGTTGGCTACTACGAAAATGGCGATCTAAGCAATCCAGCAGATGTTGCCAACAAATTGCTTCCGCTGGTTACAACTCATACATTTGAGCAATCTGGACAGCGTTTTGATGTCAGAGAACTGTAAAATTCAAGAATTGAAAACCCAACTGTCTTAAGCCACCACCTATGCGGTTTATTCATGCCAGGAACTGACAGAGTAGAAATCCGTACACTAAAAGTAGGACGTTTTTGTGTCGTTGACGAAGAAGCTTACAAAATCTTGAGTATTTCAAAATCAAAGCCAGGGAAACACGGATCTGCTAAAGCACGTCTCTCTCTTGAAAGTATTTTTACTGGTAAGAAAATTTCACACGTTGGAACTGTCACCGATTCCATTAACGTACCAATGATCGAAAAAGGAACCGCAATGGTTACACACATCGATAATGGTGAAGTTCATGCAATGAATATGCGTGATCACACAATGATGATTCTTCCACTTCCTGGCGAAGGAATGAACATCGAAGCTGGTAAAGAAATCATGTGGCAAGAAGCACTTGGTCGTTACATCATTATTCGCGATCATTGATCTTTGAGTGATTCAGCAGCAGATAGTACCATCTCTTCGTGAGATTTTGAGACCCATCCAGTCTTGTTTTGTGTGTTTGAACAGTCGTAGTAACTCGTTGTTCCTAGCCCACTTGTTATGAGACGGGCTTCTTTGATGAAGAGAGCCATAAATCGAACAACGAAATTTGGCAGTGTTCTTGTCGTGACCTTCCAGCCTTTTTCTTTGAGAATACGAGCAATTTGAGGCATTGTAATCGGAGTTGATGACATCATCAATCGTTCACCTACGAGATGTTCGTTCTCTAACGCTTCAGCATGCATCCAAGCAACATCTCGAACATCGACGGGTGCAAAACTGATCTTTGGGAATCCAGGGTATGAACTACTGATAATTGATTCAATGATTCGTAATGATGTGCCTGACCTACCACTATGCAATGGGCCAAAGATTACGTTTGGATTGACTGTTGTTAATTGGGCATCTGGGTGCTGTTCTATAAATTTCCAAGCGGCTTTTTCTGCCAAGGTTTTGCTCTTCGTATAAGCAGATACATCCTGTTGAAGATCGGTCCAGTTCTCGTGAGTGTAGGTCTGATTCTTTTTTGTTGGAGTTGCTCCAGAGATCGCCGCAGTTGATGATGTGATCACAAATTTACGGATACCTGCATTGTAAGCATGAGTTAGAACTCTTACAGTACCTTCCCGAGCAGGACGAATGAGGACTTGCTCATCCTTGGGTTCTTGAGCAGAAAAAGGGGACGCTGTATGGATTACAGCATCAATTCCCTCCATTGCCTGCATCCATTCATCATCTGAAAGTAAATCAGTTGTGCAAACTTCAAAACGATCTCCTGCATTGAAATCCTTCATGATTTCTTGATAGTGTTCTGATTTCGCACGAGTTGTACCCCGAACGAAATAACCTCTTGAAAGAAATTCACTTGTGACCTGGCGTCCGAGAAATCCTGTACAACCTGTGACAAGAACTCGCTTGAATGATTCGCTCATGGTCAGGCCAGATGTTATCTTTGGTTTGAAATTTTGTAACCTTAGCCTAATTTGATAATTTTTGTTCAATTGTAGGGTCGCTTTTCATAAACCATGTAGGATTAGGTGTAGTTAGGGATACCATGAGCGAAGTTATAGAATCTACACAAATCAATTCACCATTGGATGTGAATAAACCACTTCCTGCTGATGAAGAAAGAGCTTTGAAAGGCTGGTATTTCTTTGATTGGGCAAACCAAGCATATGCACTAACTGTTATGACTGTTATCGCTCCAGCATTGATGGCAAGTTTGTACAATAAGGCTACTGGTACTCAATCTGGAGACACATTTTATGCAACAATTCTTACGTTTTCGATGGTCTTTGTTGTTGCAACTGCCCCTGCTTTGGGTGTCATTGCAGATAAAATGCCGATTAAGAAGAAACTGTTGAAATGGTATACTGTTGCTGGTATTGCATTTACTGCCCTTATGGGTGCTGCCCCATACTTTGGATCTGATGGATATATTGTGCTAGCTGTAATGTTCACAATTGGTACAATTGGATTTACAGGTGGTAACGTCATCTATTATTCCTTCATGCCTTATCTCGGTAAGAGAGAAGATCAGGACAAGGTCTCAACTTGGGGTTACATGTACGGTTTCATGGGAGGCTCAATGCTTCTCATCTTCCATCTCGTGGTTCTCCTAGGTCTTAATTGGGACACAGATTTCAAACTCGCAGTCATCTTTGTGACTTCTTCATTGTGGTGGTGGGGCTTTGGAGCACTCATCTTCCAGTGGACTCCTGAACCGGAAATTGCAGAACATGTCGAATGGAACAGTTTTGGTAAGAATAATTTCCAACGAGTACTCGGGGCCACAAAGCTTGCATATGGTCAAGTATACACCACGGCAAAGGAAATTCGTAAATTCAAGGTCTTGGCCTTTTTCCTCATCGCCTATCTTTTGTTTTATGATGGTGTAAACACAATCGCAAGTATGGCAAGTGCATTTGGTGAATCGATTCTGCGTTTGAACCCAAGCATGAACGTTATTTTGCTTCTTACAGTTAACGTCGTAGCAGTTCCTATGACTTTTGTTTTCGGTAAACTTGCAGAAAAGAAGGGTACAAAGTTTGCTTTGATGCTTGCGCTTATCATCTACTCTGCTGTTTCAGTCACTGCTGCTGGTTTTGCACCACTCGAACTCGAAGGAGAGGAAGATGCAGCACGCTATGATTTCCAATTCGAGTGGAACGACAATCCTGATGGAGACAACACAACAGATGACGGAATCTATGAACTCACAACTCTGTATGATCGTGGATATGAAGGCTGGATTGCAGAAGATTCTGCTGGAGATGCAGAATTTAGAGATGCATTCCAAGAACACTTCCCAGAGACTGATTACAGTGTAGAAGCATCTGGTTCAAGCACATTGGGTAAAGGCATCCTCGTATGTCTCTTCATCCTAGCATTTGTCGGAATATTTGGTACAGGTATTATGTTCATTCAAAGAGCAGAGTTGGGCATAATGGGCGTCTTTGCAGCGTTCTTGTTGGTTGGAGTCGGTGTCTTTGGAGCATCATTCCTAGCAGAACAAGCGACTGAGGATAAAGATGAGATAAAATACATCAGCGAAGGTAATGCTACTGCATTAGTTGCAGAATTTAACAACACAAACGATCATCGTTTCTCAATTATCATCATTGGTGGTAACGAATCAATTGCTGGTTCGTCAGAAGTAGGAGATACGCACCCGACACAGGTCGAACAAGGTGGTATGATTGATTGGTGGGCAAAGACAATGAGAGATTATGTCTGGGAGCCTCTTGGCCTTGGTGTTTCTATGCAATGGATTATTCTTGGATTGTTTGTTGGTTGTGCTATGGGTTCCGCAGGCGCTCAAGCACGATCGATGTTCTCCCAACTTACGCCGAAGTCAAGAGCGTCTGAATTCTTTGGATTCTTTGGATTCCTAGGAAAGTCAGCCGCAATGATTGGTACTGCACTCTATGCCGTTGCAAGTACAACTTTCGATAGCCGTGTTGCAATTCTGAGCATCACTATCGTGATTCTTGCTGGTACGTTCCTAACAAGCCGAGTCGACCTTGAGGAAGGAATTCGAGTCGCTGAAGAAGAAGATGCTCGGGCCTATGGATTGCTCAATGAAGCAGATTCAACTGAATGAACTCAGGATTGAATTGTGGTGATTGGGTATGAAGGGTTTTACCCGAATACAGGCCTTTCTTACGATATGTCTAATCCTAATGATGGGTGTTGTTTGGGGGCTTCCAATCGCTCCTGCTCTCTATGTGTTTGATTATCTGGATGCATATGGAGCAAACGATCGTGGATGGATTGATTTAGCGATTACAGGATTTTCCGCTTCGATTGCATTCTTAGTTTGGGGATTCTTTTTGTTACTTCTTTCAGGCTTTTTACAATTTATTGTACACCTGAGATTTGAGGATAAAATCGAAGCACCTCTCGCATCATTAACGACAATACGATGGGCGATTTGTGGGCAGTTGCATCGTTCAACACATCCCTTTTTGGCGCATGTTGTTCCTTCATTCTTGGCAAACGGATACTACCGTTTGGCAGGTTGTAAAATTGGTAAAAATGTCAATATCAACACGATAGCGCTTAACGATCCCTCTTTGGTTGAGATTGGAGATAACGTCGTGATAGGAGGAGGTGCCACAATCAATGGCCACCTCGTTGAAAGAAACACGATTGTTCTAGAAAAGGTTACAATTGGACATTCGGCACTTGTTGGGGGCAGTTCAATGGTTGGACCTGGTTCGCGAATTGGAAATCAAAGTGTTCTTGCCAGTCGCGCAGTACTTCCAAAACGAAGAGTTATTCCAGATGATGAAACATGGGGAGGAATTCCTGCTCGTTTCATTTACAAGAATCAAGATTCTTCCAAGTGATACACGTAGGTCGGTAAACCGATTTCATTTGCCATTTCAGCAACAATCTTTGTCCATTTACTGGTTTTACTTTCGAAAGCAAGAACGTGAGTTGCAGCATCAAGAAGTTTGTCTGTCAAGTCAGTAGGAGCTTCTCCTCGCCCTGAATCTTCAAGCCCAGGGCGTGGTTTTGACCACATTTCTGAAAAGACTACAAATGGAATATTGTTGTTATTCGCCCATCGCTCTGCTAAATAATCAACTCCACTTGCACCACCAACGATAATAATGTCTGGATAGCCTTCAAGTTCAATCCACTGATCAAGAATTTCCTCGATTACTGAATAGTCATAATAGCGACTTGAACCTACAACAACGAGATTGATTATTTTTCCATCATTGTTCAAATCTTTTCCACCTAGCCGGCCGAGTTCAACCGCCCCTGTCTTTCCGCTCATGAGTATCCATCACCGTAGAAATGAATAAACCCTCTTACGCATTTTTATCAGGCAAACAAGGGGAATTGTATTCAAGTGTCCGCGTTACCAGCCAATCAGAGGGGGATACCATGGCTGCTGAAAATGAACTAAAAGAAGGTTCGACAGTACAACGGTCAGCCTATCGGCAACCCGTTACTGCAAAGGGTCTCAAGGCCATAGAGGATGGAACTCTTACCTGGCTCGATGATGAGATGTACAACAATCTCAACACTGGTGTTCTTGAACAATACTTGGAAGAGAAAAACCTCGAAGAATCCTTTGAGGTATCGCATTGGTCCTCACCAAAAGTGTTGCTGGGTATTGCAATCGGTGCTGTATTTTCTGGTGTTACTGCATACATCGGCCTCAAACTTGGATTAGCAATTTCAGCCGCTTGGTATATTGCGTACCTTCTAGGGATGGCGCTCAAATGGTCTCCTTCCGAGGTCAACATTGCCACTTCAGCCACAACAGGTGCAACACACGCATCTACAGGATTCATCTTTACCTTCCCTGCAATCTTCCTATTGGCTTCGAAAGCCCAGTACTCGTTGGCCGACGGGCCTTTGATTACGTTGGAGGATGGAGAGGCCTTTAGGTTAGCATTTATCGCTATTGTAGCCTCAATGTTCGCAGGATTCTTGGGCGTTATGTACTTCATTATTTTCAGACGTGTATGGCTTGTCGAAGATCCGCTACCATTGCCTGGTTTCGAAGCTACACTCAAAATGTTGGACATTGCTTCTGATGTAAATACAGGGGCGGTTGAACACGCTCGTGAGTCACTGAAAACCATCGGTTTATGGACCGGTGTTACGATGATAGGAATGTTCCTTATTGAATATCCACTGATTTGGTTATCTGACAAGAAACTGTCCGTTATGGACTATCTAGCAGAGACCTTACACATTGGTGATGTTGGACTTGCATCATTCTACAGTGCAGGAAAAATTCACCAACCAGCTGGAATCTATGAAGACGGATCATCAAAGAAATACACGCAATGGTCAGAAGATAGTGCATGGAATCCATTCGCTTACACCTATGTTGGTGTCGCATTAACTCCATCGATGTTTGCAATTGGTTGGTTCATGAAGACTCGTGTAGCGTTCCTTGTTAATCTTGGAACACTTGTTGGTTGGTTCTTCTTGGTGCCACTTGCAGTGTACAGTAACTTCCCTGTATACGACGCAACGTTACAGGCAAATGTGCCGATCCAAGACTACGCAGCAGATGGAGGCAAAGCGCTTCAGATGATTGCCTTCTCTAAGACTGTTCGAACAATCGCTATCGGTTCAATTGTCGGAGGTGGTATGTTCGGACTTGCAAAGATGTGGAGAACGTTTGCTAACATCTTCAAGGATATTGGATCTGCCTTCAAAGGTGAAGGGTCCCAAGAATACATGGAAGGTAAGGGTTGGTATGAATGGCCTCTTATGCATATTCCAATCTTCATGGGATTGACGTTCCTTTCGATGATTCTCATCTTCTGGGTTGGTGGTTTCCCGATTGCTGCAGCGTTTATTTTTGCTACTGTACTTATCCTCACCACCTTCCTTTTGGGTGCTATCGCAGTTCGTGTTATGGGTGAAACAGGTATTGAACCAGTTTCGGGTACATCTTTCATCGTCCTATTGATGCTCCTTGGTTTGTTCCTGAATTTCGACAGTGCACTTGGGTTGTCAAAGCAAGACGCTGTTCTACTTGGATTGGTTGGAACAACAGTATTTGGTTCGGCGATTTCTATGTCGGGAACCGTCATTGGAGATTACAAAAACAGTTTGTACATTGGTAACCGTCCGTATCACATTTCAAAGGGTAATATCATGGGTGTTGTTCCTGGAGCAATCATAGGTGCTGCAGTTGCAATCTTCCTATCGATTCAACTTGCAGAAGGAAGAATCGATTTAATCGCACCACAGGCAAACGCATTCGCTACATTCTCTGTCATTTTTGCAGAAGGTCAAGGCGATCTCTATCTACTCGGAATTGGATTCCTATTGGGTATGTTTGTTGAATGGGTTACTGGTATGGGTACTTCATTCGGTCTCGGTATGTACCTTGACGTACCTCATACGCTTCCAATGCTTATTGGTGGAGTCAGTCGTGATAAATGGGAAGAGCGAAAACTCAAGCCTAAAATTGAAGCCATTAAGGAAGAAGAAGGAGCTACTGCTGCTGAAAAGAAGCGTGCACTTATTCTCTTGAGCACCTTCATGGTCGCTGCTGGATTATTAACAGGTGAAGCATTCTTCGGTACAGAATCAAGTATCCTTTCGTTCATTGATACGCTTGTATCAAATCCAGATAGTTCTGGATGGTACATCGGTCGTATGGCTGGTTTCATCGGATTGAACGTTGGTATCGGATATGGAATCTATGCTCTCTTCAAGCGAGCAGGCGTTATCGGCGGAAGCCCAGTTATGGATGCTGAGTTAGTCAACGAGTCGTGAACCACATGAGTGGGTCAAACGTCCCATCATTTGTTTGGGTTGTATTAGGAATCGCAATATTTGGTGTTTCAAGTGCAGGAGCTATCTTCACACATGTGGATCAGATTCCACCATTATTACGTGCTTCATGGAGATTACAACTTACGGCCTTATTGCTTGCACCACTCGCCTTTTGGCAATGGTTTACAACCGAATCGGTGGTTAGAAAGAGAGTCTTTGAACCTAAGACTCTGCTGATACTCATCGGAAGTGGATTCTTTCTTGCCCTCCACTTCGGATTCTGGGTTACATCATTAGATCATACATCACTTACACATTCTCTTCTCTTTGTTACTGCTCATCCGCTTGTAATTCTTGTTGGCATGTTCTTCTTTGTTCGAAAGCCAAGTCGAATGGAACTAATTGGGGGTATTGCTGCCTTCACTGGTGCAGGAATTTCATTGCTTGATGCGGGAGATGTTCAAGGAGAGCATTCTGTTACATTCTTTGGAGATCAATTAGCCTTCTTTGGAGCCGTTTTCGTTGTAGGCTACATTGTTTGTGGCCGCATATTACGGGAATGGATGCCGTTGTTCCTCTATGCCTTCCCTGTAACGTTGATTGGAGGGCTATTGCTTATTCCTGCATCATACATCCTCGAAGGAAACTTCAGTTCATTTGGAGCATTTGGATACGTTACACACTCGACACTCTGGTGGTTTTTGCTTCTCGCTTTCATTGCAGGAATTCTTGGCCATACTGGATTAAACTACTGTTTGAAGTATATTTCTCCACTTCTAATTTCGATCAGCGTAACTCTTGAACCAGTCATTGGCTCAATCATTGGTTGGTTATTCTTTTCAACTGGTGTTCCTGGGTTATGGACGTGGGTTGGTGGACCGATTCTGTTGCTTGGAATTGTATCAATAATCTATGGTGAACACCTCTCTAATCAAACAGGCTTTGATAGACCAGATGGACAAGGAGTGGATATATGATGTCAAAGAAATGGGTTTTATTGACAAATGATGATGGAATCGAAGCGCCTGGATTTGAACTTCTGGTAAAGTCTCTAAATCAAAGGGGGATTCCCATCATTGCTTTTGCTCCATCATTGAACAAATCAGCGTGCAGTATGCAGATTAACTTGGGTAAACCAATGGATTTACACAACAGAGAAGATCTTGTTGCTAATTGGAACTTAGACGCATCTGTAGGTTGTCATCTCTTTTCTCTGGATGGTACGCCATGTGATACAATGATTGTAGCTCTCGATGGGGGTTTAGAGAAGGTGCTGCCAGGAACTGTACCTTCTTTGGTCGTCTCAGGTGTTAATTTAGGCCCTAATCTTTCCCAAGACTCCTGTCATAGTGGGACAATCGGTGCGGCAAGGGAGGCAGGATTGTATGGAATGCCAGCAATTGCATGTTCCTTTACATCCTTCGAACTCGAAGGGATGGAACAAGGCATTGAAGGGTCTGTTCAATTGATTGAACGTGTTCTTGACGTTCTTCCATTGGTTCCTAAAAATCTCTGCAGACCGCATATAGATGCTGATGCTTTTCATGTCTCGAAGTGGCCGGATTACTCAGGAGTTAGGGAGAATGATGATGCGATGGAGATGCTCCTGCATGCCTTTCAAAATGGTGAACTGATGATCAACATCAATGTCCCTCCAACATGGAATAGTAAATTCCAAACAACCAGATTAGGCATGCGTTGGTACAGAGACGCAGTACAATTTGGCGATGAAGATCTTGACGGTACAGTCGAGGCACGATTTACAATAGGTGCTGCATACATCGATAGCGAATCAGTTTCCAAAGGAGATTGTGACTCTATCGCAAACCACTTTGCAAGCATATCCTCACTAGCGAATTGGCCTCAGACCCACCCGCTTGCTCTAGACGATGAATTGCTTTCACACGCCCTCAAGCAGGGCACAGATGGGTTCCCGTTGTGGCTCAGAGGTTGAGTTGAACATGTTCATCCAATAAGAAATGACATAATCCAATTGCAAGATGTCCTTGGAGCCATGTAGCTCCGAGTGATCTTGGAATTCCATCATCAATCTCGAGTGGAAGGTCATCTGAAAGCACAAATGCGATATCCATGGGATTCGGATTTGAATCCGATGGCAGGTTTGCAGATTCTTTCCACAATCTCTCTGCCTCTGCATCGAGACGAATCAGATGTACATTCTCCCATTCCTTCAGTGTACGTTCTAACGTTCCCCCTCCGTCATATACGCCAGGGCTTCGTTCAATCCATTGGCCAATTGCTGGCATAGGTTCCTTGATCGATTTGGCAATCAATCCAGCCACGCTTCGTTCTTCTGCATGAAAGCCTTTCAATTCCGAGCCAACAAATTTCAATCGCCGATGAGGACCAGGTCCTCCTTGAAGATGAAGAATAACTACGACATCATCTCGAATTCCATGTGATGTCAACAATCCTGCCATCAATCCACGAATAAGGACGTCCATCCTTCCAGCACCTCCTGCTAAATCATTTAGTGGAAGTTTTCCTTTGCTCATAGCACGATGGCCTACAAGTGCAAAATATCGCACGTTAATCTCCTCGTTCAATGATGGTTCGTAGTGCATCACAAAGATCAATATCGTTGTTTAACACAAAGTGACTGCCTTGCTTATCGACAAGATATCCTCTTGGTTTTGAAGAATCATTGAGATCCTCTAATCGATTTGCAACAACAGCAGTCATACCTGAATGCTCAATTTGGGCAACAGCTCGATGAATAAGATCACGTTGCTTGATGCCAGACTCGAGTTTGAACCCAATTCTGGTCGCACCTTGTGTTTTGGATTTCAATTCAAAAATGTGCTTTTCACCTTCAACAAGTGTGATCTCAAGTGGCCCCTGTTGACTTGCAAGTTTTCCACTTGCAGGAGTTTCAACAACATAATCCAATACTGCTGCAGTATGGACCCAAGCATCGATATCATCATTGGCAATAGCCATCAATTCCTTGAGCATTGTTTGTGGCTGAGGGGCTTGTATGCAGAGGGGCAACCATTCAGGCATCGTTACTGAGGTTTTACCAACAACACAGGTGATATCATGTCCATGTCTATACATGTCATCTGCAATCTGATACCCAGTTTTTCCAGAACTTGTATTTTGAATTCCACGGATGTCATCAATAGGTGAGTATGTACCTCCTAAGGTGACAACGACACTCTTTCTATTGTTTTTGTGGGAATTAATGCCATGTGCAAATCGTGCAACTATATGCTCATGATCTGGAGTTTTCCGTTTCCCCTCTTCTAAATCACCCCACATAACATCGATTTCTTCCTCTCTAAGGCGATCTACAATGTCATCAGTTACTGGATCTGATGCTAAATCTCCATGCATACTTGGTACCATTAACACATGGGTGTTGCGTGAACGAGCAGCACTGAGAGCCATCAAAAGGGGCCCTTGTTGCATTCCATGGAGATGAGCTGCAATTGTGTTTCTTGTTGCTGGGGCAACAAGAATCGCATCCGCATCTTCGAGTTGCTTCATATCACCATCCCAATCTGTAATTACCTCACATTGACTCGCCCATTCGACAGCCAAGGGAGTGATAACGCGTTGAGCAGACTCAGTCATAATGACCAGCAGTTCTGCACCATGGCGACGTAATTCACGAAGGAGGCGTACTGTATCAACAGCTGCAATCCCTCCTGTGACACCTACGATGATTCGATGTCCTGAAAGGCTAGAGCCCTTCATTTCAACACCGGTATCCCCCACGGTCATGTACCTGCGAGAGGCTTGTCTATCATGACTTCTTCGTTCAACACAAGCATTCTTGATTGGTGACCTACAGCCCATGATATGGCAGGGGACCGAAGTGGAGACATCGTTCTCGCAGGTTCTGGTGGCCAACAAGCCTCGATGACACTTTCCACATTGTTTGACCAAACTCATCGCAGTACATCGCTAGTCTTAGCCATTGATAGTCTAATCATCGTTCTTATTGCTTGGGATATTGCGAGCGTATCTCAACAATACTTGGGCAGATTATCGATGTTAATTTGGGCCATCCCACTTTTTGCAACAACTTCAACTTGGTTCTCCTATCGGTCACGAAGGACGTGGGCATATTGGCCAGGTGCAATTATTCTGACACTGGCATCATTACTGTTTTTCCTATTGTTCTTGCTGAATCTCTACAATGTGATCTTGGGTTCGGTTGGCTCAATTCTCTTCTTGTTGATTATGGGCTACGCATCCTACAGTTCATTCAATAGAATGCGTTATCATTTCTCACCATTGTATAAGCAGGGATATCATACATTTGTCCCAACTCCTGAGGCCAGTTTAATGGACGGAGAGATGCTTGCAGCATGTCCAAACTGTATGGCAGTTCTCGCAATCCGTCCAGACCTTCTTTCACCTGCAGATACCTGCCCTCACTGTAACCAACCACTTGTGAGTAGAGATCTCGCATCTCGTCATGGTTGGGAAGAAGAATGATTTGTGTCTATCCCAAATCAAGGAATTGAAGAATTGCATCCTGGACAGAATTTCCAATCAGGCTGGATTTGGATTCCGCAACTTTTGCACTGTTCGGTCGAATTAGGCTCATTCATAACCACTGAATCGCGGACTATAGAATCACCTACATGCCCGATTTGAACCATCGGTGAATCATTTTTTTCTAGATATTCTTTGCGAATACGCCCTGCTTCCCCAAATAATCCCGCCTTTTGGTATAGTTTTGCAGCGCCTTCAAAATCCCTTGCCAGTTCTAGATTTTTTGCTTGTTTCGCAACTGAATTTGCCATATTTGGTGCAGGAGGTTTGTTTGGTGGTGAAGATATAACTCTGCTAGCAGGTTGTTGTCTAACTTGAGGTTGAGGGCTTTGCTGGGCATACATCTGTGGAGCAATAGGACCAACAGCGATTTGTGGGATGGTTTGAACAATCATCGTTTGCCTTCTTCCATTAAATGTAAGTGAAAGAGCTACAATACCTGTGATGAATCCTGAACAGCATGCAACACCACCGAGTTCCATTATTCCAGTGCCTATTCCAATAACATAGAGCATAACGCTCAGTGCAAAAACGGCCCACCAAATTGCAGATGGACTACCTCCAGTAGTCCGAGGAGGATTGACATAGAACTGTGCCACATTTATTGTAATAGTCTCAAGCGTATTATAATAACTATTTCTGAGAGTCAATTTTTAAACAAATCATCAAGTTCTTCTTTCTTGGTCCTTTCTCTAAGGAGTGTATTTATGATTTGAAAAACACCAGCTGGTGACTCATGATCCATGTTAAATTCACCTTCCTCGATTATTGCACTTCCATTCTTTGCACTGATGTTCATAATCGCATTACTATTTTCTTCAATGGTTGTATACACTAAATGAATCCCATCCTCATTTGAATCTTCAAAATAAATTATGCCTTTACAAGGATATTGGGATTCTAATATCTTCATAACATCATTTGAAGACTTCAATGTCCAGGTTTCTTCCTTGCTATTGATAACTGATCGAACATGAAGGGGTTCACTTCCAAAGACATTTTTATTGGTTTTGTGGCTTGCTTCCATCGTTGAGACAACCTCTTTCAGTTCATCGATATCATGACCAGATCGTTTCCAAAACTGGAAACCTCGGACTAAAATTACCAAAAATATGATGATTCCTGTAACTAGTGTTTCTGACATAATAATCACCCCTATGGTTGCTCGGTATTAATCCATTGATGAACAAGTTCAGGCAGAATTTCACCAGCTTTACCTTGATGAAATTCATCGAAGAGATCGTAATTTAATGGTGCATCAAGGTTGATACCAATGCAATATGATCCCTGTTGTTTTGCCGATGCAAGAAAACCAGCAGCTGGGTACACGTGTCCACTTGTACCAATTGCAATGAAAACATCACATTGATTCAAAGCCTTCTCGATTTCAGCCATTTGCATTGGCATTTCATGAAACCAAACGATGTGAGGACGCATCATTGTATTCGTACATACAGGACATGACACGAATGATGTGCCTAGATCTTGTGGTTCCATCATTACGTCGACATGGTAACACTCTTCACAACGTAACTTCTCGAGCTCTCCATGTATGTGAATCAGATTTTTTGAACCAGCACACCCATGGAGATTGTCGACATTTTGAGTGACGAGAAGCATATCATCAAGAAATTCCTCTAAGGTTGTAAGTGCGGTATGTCCTGGATTTGGTTTAACTTCGAACAACTGGCGCCGTCTTGCTTGATAAAAATCCCAGACAAGTTGAGGATTTCTTTCCCAACCCATTGGTGTTGCAACATCCTCTATTCTATGCTCTTCCCATAATCCATCTGAAGCTCTGAAGGTTCGAATGCCTGATTCAGCACTTATTCCAGCACCAGTTAAGATGACCACTTTGGTCTCTTTCGTCCACATAGGAATCTACTCCCATTCGTTCTTTTGCTCAAAACTATATTCTTCCAAAGAAGTTTCTTGAGGTACATTTTGTTGTGATTGAGCAACCACTTGTTGAGGTTGATTAGAGACCTGTCCACTCATTGGAGTTTGTTGTACAAATTGTCCTTGTACTGCCATTATGGTGCCATCAGGTTGGACCATCATCACTTGTGGTTTTGGCTTTCCAGTGACAAGTCCCACAATCAGTAAAATTAATCCAATGAAACAACATCCACAACTAACCATTGAGACAATTCCACCAATACCTATACTATTGGCATTTGTAATTACAATGTCTCCAGTTGCTTCTATTTCGTATGTACCAGATTCAGAGATTGATAAATCTCCTAGATACGTGTATTCAGTCGTGTCAAATACTTCATCACAAACAGGTTTGAAATATTCATACGATTGATCATCAGGCCCAATGACAGATACTGTAAAATCTTCACAATTTACGGAACCTATTGCATACACTTGCAGAACGAAAGAATCGCCCTCGTCAAAGTTGTAGGTAGTACCATCTGTCCTTGTATCGTGGAGAATATTATCTGATTCAGGTTCAAAACCAATTGCTGCAAAGAGACTAATCAAGGCAACTATTATACACACGGCAGATAGAATACTGCCAGCAATCACAAGCCCCTTTTTCATCTAGACCACGATCATGTCGAAGCAAGGGTGAGGTTCTTCCACATCTCTTCTGGAACTTCCATAGCGAGTCTGAGACCTCCCATTGCACCGAGACGTACTGGGTCATCGACAACGTGCACGTTGACGTCTCCCATGTCCGAGAGTCGTCGTTCGATGAGAGCACCGAGTCCACGGATTCCAGAACCGCCACCTGCGAGCACCATGTTTCGACGGAATTCGTCGTGGTATTCAGGGTTTGAGTCAGCGATAAGCTTCTTGACGTTATCGACAATTGGTTCAACTATTGATTCGCAAGCACGTTGCATGCAATCTGTAATGTCGAGCGTCATTGCCTTTCCTTCAATGGAGAAATCAACCATAATTGGATCATCTGGTGTTGATGTTGATACAAAGGAGTACTGTTCCTTCCATCGGCGAGCCATATCCTTGGTGATTTGAGCACCGTTGTACTTGGATTGAACTTCCTTGATGATTTGTGCGTCAACATAGTCTCCAGCGTATCCAGTGTGCATCTGATCACCTGGTCCTGGGATTGTTCCATACACACGGCAAAGGTCAGTTGTTCCTGCTCCAATGTCGATAACGAGTGTGTGCTCAATCATGTCCAGTGCGTATGCAACTGCGAATGGTTCAGAAATAATCATTGCAGCGTTAACTGATCCGGCTGCTGCATCGAAAATTGCAGTCTTGTCAACGTGGCTTGCTTCTGCAGGAGCCCCGATGACAGCGACAACACGATTGTGGTCTTCAGGATCTGAGAGTCCAATAAGATGGGTGATGAAGTGAGCAATGAATTCTCTGTCTTCTTTAGTATCTTTAATGACACCAAGCTCGAGGGGTCTGAAAAGGTTGAGAGCCAAACGGTTCTTGAGTGCTTCTTCTCCAAAGAGTACATCTCTCTTCAAAAAGTTTCGAGCAATAGGATCTTTAGGTGTTCCAATTACAGTTAGTTCTTCTTCTTCGTGATTTCCTGATGAAACCATTACGGAGCGGAAAGTCCCCAAGTCAATTCCAATATACAATACGTCTTCAGCCATAGCGTTCGCCTATTTTACGGACATCCACCCACTTTATGAAGCATCCCTCTCTCAAGTCCCCTGAAAAGGCAGGTAAATCCGAATCGATTTATTTCTATAGAATGATTATTAGAGCCAACTTTCACAAGCCTGGCAGTACCATGCTGAATATTCTGGATAGAGTTGCCCCATGTTGTTGCAATTGGTGCATTCTTTCAATGCGTTATCACCGAATATTTCCAAAACAAGAGCAACGTGTTGTTCTTCTTCAATTCCTAATTGCTGCCTCATAACCCAAAGCATCTGATCTTCACTTGGAGAAATAATACCATCTTCTAAAACAAGAGCAACGACATTTCGATAATCATCCCAAACATTGACGTCTCTGAAATCTAAGATAACTCCTCCTTTTTCTGCAACAATGTCTTGGCCACCTGGATCGTCAACAAACAAAACGAATGATTCTGGTTTCAAATCCTCACTTCGTAATTCAAAGGAGATTCTGTTGCCATCAAGATTTGCATAAACAAGTCTCGATGATCGGTTAATGACATTGGTTATTGAGCGAGCTGTTGATTCAATTGAACTTCCTCGCTTCCATCCTGTGGGGCTTTTTTCATTAAATGCATAGAATTCAGTCCCCTTTCCAGGATATTCAAGTCGAATCTCTTCTCCACCATCAAACCCATTCGACACAATGGTTAGAGCAGCGACTTCTGTTGATACGATGTTGTCGTCATCATCAAAACTGATCATGAGAGGTTTTCGATCTTCTGAGGCAGCATTGTAATGTCCTTGCATTCCACTCATCCATTTATCTTCCAATCGTTTCAGTGATTGTTCTTGTTCATCAGAGAGGTTTGATTCTACACCGAGGACGCCTTTTAGATCACCTCTCTCCATTTCGTTTTTGAATTCTTGAATCAATTCGTTATCGCGGCGATGATTTGGTGGTGGCCCTCGAACATTCTTTGAAACATAGTTAGGATCTTTCCATTCGTAAGAACATCGGCTGCAAGTCAGGTAACCTTCCATTGTCGAAGGTTGGCTTTCACCACCACAAGTTGGGCAATCTCCTTCTTCTTGTACGGAGATGTTCTCAATCGCTTCATTTCGACCTTTGCGTATGCCACCAAAGCCAGCCATGTTCCACCACTAGCGAATCTTTCTATGAACCCTTCTATCGAGTATTTTGAAATTAATTCAAAAGTGCTTTTAGACCATAATGGATCAAATTGTCTTGGCCATACAATCGCCGAACCTCAAAGGAGACCGTTTGGTCAATTGATGGTTCTCCATCTTCATCATCTGCAAGCATGAATACTCCTTTTGGCCCAGAGGTAAATTCCACAAGAACTGTAGAAACGCCTCCAAGTAACGGAGCTCTTAAGGAAAATTCAGAGGGCGCTCCTAAGGCGCTTAATTTAGTCCAAGTGAGAATTAAAGCATTGTTGTCGAGTTTACTCGATACAGGTGGTATTCGTTCACCTTCGTTGTTAAGTTGTCGTGGTGGCCAAAGAATAATTGAGTCATCTTCTTGTGCATGCAATCCTAATCTTGATGGCATTGATAGCATATGTTGTGATTGAGAAACATATGCTCCTTGGCTTACTCCAGATACTTCCTTTTTCCATGCCTCATTGATTGCCTTTCTTTGTTCTTCATCAAAGGATTTTTCAGATGAAAAATCTGGCCATTGCGAAATATTATTTTTCTTTGAAATCCCAACGATGAGTGATGAACTCGACGTGATCAATTGGAATTCCCCATCTGGAAGAACTTTCCAATCAGTTGTCGATTCAATGATTGAAGAAACAGGAGCACTTGGAGTATACTCCAAAGATTCAACAAACGATTCAATCTGAATGCTCGATGGTGTCTCTGATTGAAGTAGCAACAAGGCAATGGTGAGTCGGTCACCATCAGGTCCTGCCCATTGGTCGCCATATGCACTGGTTGCGAATACTCCTTCCTCAAGTGAATATTTTACAATCGTCATCATCTCTCCCTCCCAAAGATATGAACGGCACATGTTGCTCCTGAGCCTCCAACATTGTGTGTTAGTCCAATTTCAGCATCACGTACTTGCCGTGTTGATTCAACCTCGTGACGAAGTTGTTTGAAAACTTCAACCGCTTGTCCAGTACCTGTTGCACCAAGAGGGTGCCCTTTTGACTTGAGCCCTCCGCTTGCATTAATGGCAACATCTCCCTCATTACGCCGACCCTGTCCATTGCGTGCAAAGAGTCCTCCTTCTCCTCGTCCAGCAAATCCAAGGTCTTCAGTTGCGAGTACTTCTGCGATAGTAAAGCAATCATGGACCTCTGCTAAATCGATTTGATGTGGTTGAAGATTTGCAAGAGAATAGGCCTTTTGAGAAGCCAATTGGGTTGCACGAAGTTGGGTTAGACTTGGACGGTCATGAAGGGCTAATTTATCAGAACCAGCTCCAGAACCTTTGACCCATATTGGTGTGTCAGTAAATTGATGAGCAAGGTGATCAGCAACCAATATGACTGCAGAAGCACCGTCTGAAGTAGGGCAACAATCGTAGAGTGTCAATGGATCAGCTACCATTGCTCCAGAACGTGCTTTTTCAAAGGACACATCCTTGCGTAAATGTGCCATTTCATTGTCAAATCCATGCATGTGATTCTTGACAGAAACGTGAACGAGGTCATCATGTGTTGAATCGAATTCATGAAAGTAACGTCGAGCCGTAAGCGCATAGGTTCCAGGGAACGTAAGTCCAGCCAACCGTTCCCATTCAGTATCACCCGAAACACCTAGCCAGTATCTCTTTCTTTCAGCGGATAAATCGTTCATTTTTTCAATTCCTCCCGCCACAACAACATCTGCTTGTCCACTTTTTATTGTCATCCATGCGTCTCTTAGAGCGAATCCAGAAGATGCACAGGCATTTTCAACTCTTCGAACGCTTACTCCATCCATGCCTGAATGCTCTGTCAACAATGCTGCAGTATTGCCTAGTTGTGAACCACCAAATGCGATTGAACCGATAAAGGCTTCTTCGACCATACTCGGAGAACAATCGTTGTCTACACTGGAAAAAGCCTTCTCAACTGCTTCCGACCACATGCCTTTCAAGCCAAGTGGATGGTTGCCAAATTTTGTTTGACCAGCACCGACCATTGCTACATCGACCATGACGTTGCGAGTTCAAACTAGCATTTGATTGAGTCGGTTCAATTACCCGCAGGGTTCATCAATGGGAGGCGATAGGAACGGAATATGCTGCGCCAATGTAGAGACAGGTCTTGTAAAATAAATAACGGGTTTTTCACCGGTTCAAACTGTCATGTTTGTAATGAAGAAGGAAAATTCATCATGAGTGATCGTGAAGCAGGAAGCCTCGGTCGAATGCTCGCTCTCGTTTTGAGACACGCTCCAGAGAAATTTAATGTTGAAATGGACATCAACGGATGGGTAAGTACCCGTGAACTAGCAGACTCCATTTCTGGACAACGACGACACTATCATTGGCTCCGAGGATGGCATTTTGAAGCCATTGCTAAGGCTGATGAAAAAGGACGTTACCAAGTCGAAGGAGAAAATATCCGAGCAACATACGGTCATTCAATTGAAATTGAACTCGATCTGCCAACTGATGATATTCCAGAGGCTCTTTACTGGCCTTGTGAACCAACCGAAGCAGAAGCGATTGTCCAACTGGGTATCACATCCGGTAACAGAAATCACATTCATTTGTCCAAAACCATAGCAAATGCATTGGAAGCAGGACACGTCAGAATCAACCGCCCAACAATCATTGAAGTTGACACAATTCGTGCTATAGCAGATGGACATACAATTTACCGAGCAGGTACAACAGTCTATCTGACGGATGAAGTACCTCCAGAATACTTGTACAAAGTTGGTGAAGACGATCCAATGATTGTTGAAACTGTTTCTCGTTGGGAACAAGAAGAAGAAGAATGATTACTTCTTTGCACCACATGCTGGGCAAAAGTCGAGGTCACTTTCGAGTAACTTTCCACAACTCTCACAGACGTGAACTCCAAGGAGAATTGATTGACTCTTTGTCGCAGGTGGGGCTGGATGATCTGCCTGAATTTTGGGATCAACAAGCATCATTGGATTGACACCTTGACTTTGTAATTCTCGATATCTGTTTGCGAATATAATCGCTTCTTGGATAGCGACTTCAAGTTGAAATAAACGCTCTTCCCGTTCTCGTTTATCCACAATTTCCGAAGCAGAATCCACTTCAGCTTGTAGATGCCGAAGGAAGGCGTCGAGTTGAGGTTCTTCATCGCCCATGGCCTGCTCAAGCAGAGCAGCCTATTGAATCCTGTGTTTTTGTAGGCATCCTCATGTGGTATTGATACTTGCGAGAATCATGGGGAGGCGAATTGTTGTCAAATTTGGTGGTGCCCTTATCACTAAGAAAGACGAACAATGTGTTGCTCAAACAGAGATTATCAGAAATCTTTGTTCAGTTGTTAAATCGATTACTGAGCAAGAAATACAAGTAATCATCGTGCATGGAGCTGGTTCATTTGGCCATCTAAAGGCAAAGCGTTGGAGATTAAATGAGGGATATATCCCCGAATTTGACTTCTCTGATGATGCTTGTTCATCTCAACTTGAAGCAGTTAAACATGTTCGAAAGGACATGTTGGAACTCAATGCTATTGTCCTTTCTGAATTAAAGAAAGTCGGTCTTAATCCTCTTTCTCACCCACCTCATGAATGGGCATCGAATGTAGGTCCTGACTTCTTAGGAACTCTTGATCGATTCGAATCTGATGATGTTGGAGTTGTACATGTTTCCTTTGGAGATGTTGTCAATATTGATGATGAGCGTAAGTTCGGTATTCTATCGGGTGATGACATTGTTGCCAGATTATCCATTGAGTTACCCGATATTGAATCACTTGTTTTTGCCATGGGTGGTGTTGACGGTTTACTCAAAGTCCCCCCTCATCTTGCATCAGAAAAAGATTTGATAGAAAAATGGTCACCTGATGTATCCTATGAAGGACTGCATCAAGCAGATATTGATGTTACTGGCGGCATTGGGTTGAAAATGAAACGAGGTCATTTAGTAGCTCAAAACGGAGTCAGTGTCCATTTAATCAATGGAGAGTATCCAAATCGGATACTGGATTTCGTGTGCGATAGACCTTGGAGAGGTACGACAATTCTACCCTGATGTGATTCAATGGACTTTGCAATATACTCGGTTGGAATTATCCTCGGATTTTCAGGTATTCGATGGTTAACTGAAAACATCAAATTTCATATCCGTAATAATATGGTTTGGGTTCATCATTGGATCTTGGCCTTTGTTGCTATGATTGCATTATTCTTTTTTGAAATTGAATACCCATTCTTATGGGGAATTCTTACGGGTGTTGCTCTCGAAGGACTTGGCCGTAAGAATTGGTCAATTCGCAGAAAGTAGGATAAAATTCCCTCCTTAGGAGGCGAACTGACTATGTATTGGGTGCTTAAAGACTGGTTGGGGCTCATATGTCGGAGTATGCATCAGGAGATGTTCCAGTGGCTGCTATTGATGAGCAGGCCGCTGGTTTGATTGCATCTTCAGCTGCTGATAAGACTCAAGCAATGATGATGGCCGAAGCTGTCCTACAAGTTGATGAAAATGATATCGTTGTGGGCCCTATAAGCAAAGCAGATAGCCACTATGGAGCTGGTTCACTCCATCGTGCATTTAGCGTTCTCTTGTTTGATAAGAACAAGCGCTTGCTTTTACAGCAACGTGCTCACGACAAAATCACCTTCCCAAGTGTTTGGGCGAATTCATGTTGCTCTCATCCACTAGCAAGTGCAGGAGAGATGGATGAAGAGAATGCCATGGGTGTAAAATTAGCAGCCGTTCGAAAACTTGAACAGGAATTAGGAATCGAACCAAGTTCAGTTCCAATCGAAGATTTTCACTTCATTACGAAAATGAAATACACTGCTCGTATGAATGCAGAATGGATTGAACGAGAAATTGATCACATTCTGATGATTCAAGCTGATGTTGAAGTCCGCCCTAATCCAAATGAAGTGGCCTCTATTAGGTGGGTTGACGAACATGAACTGGAACAGATGCTTGTTGATCAAGACTCAGATGATATTGTGGCACCCTGGTTCCGTTGTATCGCAGCCCAAGTGATGAATGAAGATTGGTGGAAGGCTATTGGGGATGCAGATGCATGTGCATCGCTATGTGATGATTTAATTCATGATATGGGGGATGTAACTCATATGCTTCCTGGAGCAATTGGTGCTGACTTAGCGACGAGTTTGAAAGAGGTTGGCCCATTTATTGAACGTCGTATTGTCGAAAGTCTGCAAGCATCACGTCACGATCGACTCGCATCAGCAATGCTTCACTTGATTGAAGGTGGGGGTAAGAGAATGCGTGCTACGCTTCCTTGGCTTGTCGGCAGGGCTGTAGGCGATACCCACTCTGGTTTGCTGGATATAGGAGCAGCAATTGAAACAATTCACAATTTCACATTGGTCCATGACGATATCATGGATGATGATGATATCCGAAGAGGTAGAAATGCAGTTCACGTTGAGTATGATGTTCCTACTGCAATTAATGCAGGGGATGCAATGCTTGCAATTGCTTTTGAACGTCTTGTAATGTCTGCGAACATCGAACTTGAAGACATACCATCCTTGGTCAATCGGATTGCTTGGATGGTTCGTCGTGTCTCTGAGGGACAACAACTCGACATCGAATTCGAGACCAGAGACAGAGTTTCAGAAGGTGAATATCTCGAGATGATCGAAGGCAAAACAGCAGTCATGTTCCAAATTTGTGCTGAACTGGGAGCTCAAGTAGCAGGATCAGATCAGGATATTATCGATTGCATGTCGGAATGGGGACTTTCAGTTGGGCTTTGTTTCCAACTTATGGATGACTTAATTGATGTACTTTCAGATTCTAAGACACTGGGCAAACCTACTGGATCTGATGTGGCACAAGGTAAGCAAACACTGATGGTTATTCATGCATTAAATCAACCAGATAGTGAGGTAAAGAATAACTTACTTAACGTACTGGGGATGGGTGAAGAGGCCTCATCCGAAATGATTCAACAGGGTGTCGAGTCGTTAAGTCAACTCGGTTCAATCGCTTATGCTCGTGATAAAGCGAACCACTATCACAAGAAAGCTCACGCATGTCTCGATCGTTTACCAGATGGTCCAGGAATGCTTGCACTTCGAGAATTGACAGATCTTCAACTCAAGCGGTTAAGTTGATCTCAAACGTTTCATCACTCTTGATGATCCCTTCTGATATCACTCGTGCATACCAACGTGTTTGGTATGGATTCAATTTGTGAGAGAGTTGCTTGAATTCTCCACTTGTAAACGAATCTCGAATCGTTTTGCATGGTGCTGCTGGTGTTGTTATCTCCAATTCGACCTGTTCAAATGTTAATCGAGTGCCCTTTTTCAGTATGGATGCCTCAATATCGAGCAGAAGATTTTCTCCAGTTGAACCGCCATCTATTGGATGCCCCTGGTCTTGAAGAAATTCAAGAGTTTGATTCGATAAAATACAGACAGCACGATTTGGTCCACCATGATGCTTAGTATCCCGTATACGTTCTCCTAGAACTCCATTGAAACGTACGTCTATTGAATCAACTGATGGTTTTGGAACACCACCTTCCTCTGTGGCAAAAATGCCGAGGATAGATCCTGTCAACATGCTCAATCAGAGTAGTAAGATTCTGAGTTTGGCTCTGGCTTCAATCCCTTACGGGTACGAATTTGAGCAACAACCTTGTCGAACAATTGTGGAGGAAGCATTTCGAATCCAAGATTCTCTGTGTTCCAAACCGCACGTCCTTGAGATGCTGCACGGATATCGTTCGAGAAACCGAATGTCTCTGCAATTGGAAGTACGCCAACAACGGTTGTTACTTCTCCTTCACTTGGCATATCTTCAATGATACCACGGCGGTTGGTAACTTCACGAGTTACTTGTCCAAGCCAATCGTTTGGTACTGAAACGAAGGCTTTCTGCATAGGTTCGAGGATAATTGTCTTAGCACGCATCATTGCACCCTTGAGTCCGTTACGGACAGCAGGGATTGTTTGTGCTGGGCCTCTGTGAATCGCATCTTCGTGGAGTTTTGCGTCAGTTAGACGAACAAACATTCCTTGAACAGGTTCATCAGCAATTGGTCCCTTAACACAGACTTCATTGAATGCTTCAATGATCAATTCACGAGTTTCGTGAAGCCCTTGAATACCCTTGGTGTCGTTAACCAGGACGTTGGTTCCGTTGATAGCGTAAATCTTACGCATCAGATCTTTATCCATTCCAAGAGCACCGAATTTGTTTCCAACTTCTTTACCGTCGTTTGGACGAACAGTACCTTCCTTGAATTCTCCAGAACGTAGAGCTGCGACAACTTCAGGAGTTAGTGGTTCTACTTCGAAGAAGAAACGGTTGTGTCGGTTCGGTGATTTACCCTCGAACGGACGGCCACGGTTGCTTCCTTGAAGACCTTCTCTGTAAACAACAATTGGTGGGCTTACGCTTACCTTGATGTTCTGTTCTTCTTCGATTCTGTAGACAGTAATCTCAAGGTGAAGTTCTCCCATACCTGCGAGCAATGCTTCTCCAGTTTCTTGGTTAGTTGTAACCTTAAGGGAAGCATCTGATTTTGCTAGGGAACGAAGAGCGTCAATGAACTTTGGAAGATCTTTCATGCTCTTTGGTTCAACAGCAACTGTAACAACAGGGTCTGAGTAGTGGCGAATTGCTTCGAACGGAGTAAAGTCCTTGTCTCTTGAGAGTGTTACACCAGCAGCAGCACTTCGAATACCTGTGAGAGCTGCAATATTTCCAGCGACAACCTTTGGTACAGTGATTCTGTCTCCACCGACCATCATACTGACTTGTTGAACACGTTCTGCCTTAGAAGCTCCAATGGCGTAAACGGATTCACCTTGTGAAATTGCACCAGAGTAGATACGGCCGACTGCGACTTCTCCTGCATGAGGGTCCATCCAAATCTTGGTAATCATCATTGCAAGTTCTGCTTCTGGATCGCAACTAACCATTGCCTTTCCAATTGTTGAATCGAGATCTCCAGTCCAGATGTTCGGGATACGGTATGGTTGTGCTTCGACAGGACCAGGAAGTTTGGTAACAGCCATGTCGAGTAGGACTTCGTGAACAGGAGCCTTGGAAGCAAGGGTCTTTTGGTCTTCATTGTTGCAGTATTCAAAAATCTCAGTCATTGAAACACCAGATTTCTTCATGTATGGAATGGTGATTCCCCAGTTGTGGTATGCACTACCAAATGCGACAGTTCCATCCATAACACTGACTTGCCAGGTCTTCTTGAATTCTTCAGGAGCGAATTGCTTAATCAAACGGTTGACCTTAGTAATTGTCTCTTCAAATCTCTTGAGCATGTCTTCTGGAGTCACTTGCAATTCATTGATGAGTCGATCGACCTTGTTAATGAAAAGAACAGGTTTTACTTTTTCCTTGAGGGCTTGTCGAACAACAGTTTCTGTCTGAGGCATTGGACCTTCAACAGCACAAGCCAGAATAAAACATCCGTCAACCGCACGCATTGCACGTGTTACGTCTCCACCGAAGTCAACGTGACCAGGTGTGTCGATGAGGTTGATGAGGAAATCTGTTCCATCTACAGCGTGCACCATTGATGCCGATGCTGCGTTGATGGTAATTCCACGAGCAGATTCTTGTTCATCGAAATCCAGAACACGAGCAGCACCTGCTAGATCGCTTGACATCATACCTGCACCTGCGATGAGGTTGTCAGAGAGTGTTGTCTTTCCGTGATCAATGTGCGCAGCAATACAAAGATTGCGTATTTGTGGCAGGATGTGCATGACTTCTGTAGCCTTTTTGATGTTGTCTTCTTTTCGTCCCATGGTGTCCACCTGTCTGGTTCATTTCGCCCACTTGAATGGGGTTCTTAAGTGAGTCGCAAAAGTTCAACGGAATTCTTTCGTGACCTTGTTGACTTCATCGAGCGGATGCAGCGATTCTCTCAACTTCTTCTCGCTTGGAAACTGCGTATGATGTAGAGTCTCCTTCAGAAGCTTTGTTGAGTTCATTGATGATGCATTGTTGCAGGGTTCTCTTCGACTTGTGAGTCCCTTGTTGTGCACCTTTTGCAAGGTTCTTCAGAGCGACATCGAGTCGTCGTGAAGGAGAGGAGTCAACAGCCTTCGGTTGGGAAACTGCACCGAATTTAATTCTGGTAATTTCTTCCATAGGTGCTGCATGACAAATAGCGTCAACAAAAACCTGTAATGGGTTTGTCTTACGGCGTTCTGCTATTGAATCGAGGGCACCTTCGAATGCCTTCATTGCGCTTTGTTTCTTACCTGTGTAAGATCCAGTACGCATGAGTTTGTTGATATAGCGTTCTACAACGCTAAGTTTAGATTTTCCGAACCACATATTCGCGTGTCGTCCACCTGAGTGAGGTACGCCAACAGTTGAGAGATTAACGTATGGTGCAAGTCCTGGGTCGTTACAGGTTACTTCAGCAGCATCCCACTTTCCGAAAACTAAAGTTCCGATTCCAGCGATTGGTCGTTCGTCTACGATTGCTTCTTCGGTCATCATCAACACCTCAGCGTACAGGCTTCTCCTTTCGGCCACGGACCATTTCATCAAGTGAAACGCCGTTGACTTGGATGACCTTGTATCGGACACCAGGAATATCTCCGTATGAACGACCCATACGTCCACCGATACCTTCTACCATGACTTCATCGTGTTCATCGATGAAGTTAATTGCACCATCGCCGGGAGCGAAAGCTGTGAGTTTGTTACCGTTCTTGATGAGAGAAATCTTGACGGCTTTACGAATTCCTGAGTTCGGTTGTTTTGCTTCAATACCGACTTTTTCAATAACGATACCTTTGGCTTGTGTGGACCCAGCAAGCGGGTCGTGGCGTGCTCGAGACTTGAGCATACGCTTCTTGTAGCGACGATCCGACCAGCGGAATTTCTGTCGATCTTTAGCCATCTTGGCACCTGCAAACAGTCCTCTACCCATGATAATCCCTCATTCGAGCAACTTTGCGACTTTGCTTTAATATATCAAGTCGCCGTTTGATAGGCCAGATATTTTTACAGAAAGCAATCGAAGAATAACATCATAAATAGGATGCCTATGGTCTAGATATGATTCCACAATCGATGCGACCATTTTTATCGTTAATCACAATACTCATGGGGTGTCTTGTGATTGCAAATCATTGGGCTGAATTTGTTTCTGACAACAGCGACTTACTTACAAGTCACATTCTTGGCGTCTTATGTCTCCTTTCTGGCCTAAATTTCATGTCTGCATCCGCAGGTGAAATTGAAGAAGTTCAGGCACGCTATCAAGAAGATACTCAGACTAAGTTCTGATGGTTGTGATTCAATGGCTTTCCGTGATCATCTGACTCATGCTCGGCTTGTCCACGATGAGACAAGTCTCATACACGGTGTTTGGAACTACAGTAGAGCGCATAATCATCCAATGTTACTTTTTGATAATATATCCGAGGCGAAGGGTCAAAAAATTGCATTGAACATGCTTACAAGAGACAGACTGTGTGAGGCAATTGGAATTCAACCAGATGTTTACATCGATACACTTGCGTGGGCAATGAAGAATCCAAGTGAACCAGTGATTGTCTCTCCATCTGATGCTCCTGTGTATGATTGCATGCAAGATGAAGTTGATTTGACTGCTTTGCCCATTCCCCATCACTGGCCACAAGATCGTGGGCGATACATGTCTGCCAGCGTGATTATTGCTGAAGTTGATGGAAGAAGAAACATGAGTTTTCATAGGCAATTTTTGCGTGATGAGTCGCATCTCGTCGTCCGACTTGTACCGCGTCATCTTCGAACAATGGTTGACGAAGCGAGAGCAAAGGGGCATGAAGTGAACATCGCTATTGTGAACGCTCCTGATCCTGTTGTTCTTCTGGCGGGGGCTATGTCCTTTGACGAACCAATCGATGAATTAACCATAGCAGCTGCTCTGCATGAAAAACTCTACGGCTCATCCCTTGAACTCGTAGCATTGCCTAATGGCATTCAAGTTCCTGCAAATGCTGAATATGCCATGTGGGGGCGTATAACGACGGAAAATAGTGATGAAGGCCCATATGTTGACATCACTGGAACAGTTGATGATGTTCGACAAGAACCTGTCATCGAAGTTGATGGAGTATTTCATCGAAATGATCCTATTTTCCATGCACTCATACCAGGTGAGGCTGAACATAAGACCTTGATGGGCTTACCACGATCTCCAACGATTAAAGATGCGGTTTCAGAAGTTGTTGATTGTATAGATGTTCACATGACTGAAGGGGGTTGCGGATGGCTTGCAGCAGTTGTAAAGATTCGAAAACATTCTGAAGAGGATTCGAAGAAGGCAATTGAAGCAGCCCTGGCAGGTCATCGTTCAATGAAAATGGTTACAATTGTCGATGAGGACATCGATATTGGCAATCCTGTTCGTGTTGAATGGGCTATGGTCACTCGTTGGCAACCAGACAGAGACACCTATATTTTTAGTGATCAGAAAGGATCGAGTCTCGACCCATCACGATACGGTGACGGAAAGACATCCAAGGTTGGCTTCGATGCAACCATCCATCACGAAGATAACCCAGAAGGCTATCAGAGTGTCCAATAGGAGGGTCGCCATGCGAGAGCATAGTGGAGATAATCTACAACATCCACGAAGAAATTTGGGTAATCGATATCGTTCCCAAGCTCAGAAGTTTGTTCGTTTAGCGAAGAGTGACCCTGAACGTTCAGGTTCTAATTTTCAATGGGCAGAGCAAAATGCAAGACAGGCTATCTTGCATGATTTCACAGATGAACGAAATTGGCGATGCCTTGCTGATATCAAAGTACAACTCAACGATAACGATGGATTAGGAATTGTTCTAGAAGATGTTTTCACGGTTCTTGGTAGAGAAGTTAAACAATTTGAAAAGTTGAAAAATCTGAATTACATTGAGTATGGACTTGAACTATTAGAGGCTGCATTTACCCGAGATCCTCTCACGGCAGATGCTTGGTGGGATGCACTTGTTACACGTGGAGGCGGTGATACTCAAAGCGATGAGGTCCTTCTCGAAATCGCAGATTTTGCAGACCGTTGCAGAGATTTAGATTTCCGTGACCAGCGTGCCAACATCATCTATGGAAGAAGAATTGAGCAATTACGAATTCAAGGGTTTGAGGATTTGTTCATTGAACTATGCCGACATTTACTCGCTCATCGTCCTTCGAATCACGAATTATGGATGCAACTTGGACGATTACACGAACGGAGAGAGGAGACTGATTCGGCATGGTCATGCTACGATCACGTGCAAACACTGCGTCCTCACATTTTGGTACGTGATGAATTCCTATCACGACTGACTGCGTCAATGGATGGTGAAGAATCTCAACCCTGGAGTGGTCCAGAACTCAAACATCGTACTGCTTTCCTTGAACAAATGGAATCCTTGACTCGTCGTGTACGTACAGTGGATTTAGAAGAAACACAAGAACCAGTCCCAGAACAGCCTGTAGAATTCATTCATCCAGATAAGCCAAAATTGGATGCCTTAATTGAATCTGAAAATATTTCCGAAGCATTCTTCTTAGCACGTCGACTTGTAGCCTCTGGAGAGGATTGGGCTAACTCTTATCTTGAAATATGCCGCAGTATGATGTAGGTGTTTAGATGCGTCCAACGTTTGTTCTTGCCTATGTTGTTGAGGATCAATATTCTCATTCTGTACTTAATGGGGGAAGAATACTGATGGTGCGACATCCGGACAGAGGATGGGAATTTCCAGGCGGTCATGTCGAAGATGGCGAAACTCCAGAAGAAGCATTGATGCGAGAACTTCAAGAAGAAGTTGGTGGAAAAGGTACTCTGATTACATGGAATACTGATTACTATCCTAATGGATGGGTTGGATTGGTTACTGTTCATTCAGAAGACGAACCATTTCATCAGAAATCTTGGAAAGTTGCTGACAAAGTTGTTAGTGAAGTTCGATGGTTTGCACAGGTGCCTCCATTTACTCACTGGGATGCTCAAGAAGTCATCGATTTGAGCCATTGGGTCGATTCTATAGAATTAGGGCATTAATTCTTGAAGTCGTTTTGTCCACTCCATGTGGACTTCTTCGTCGATGTTACAACCAAGAACAACTGCAACAAGCATTGAATCCTGAACACGTTCAGATTTGTTAGTCAACCAATTCATTTGATCAAACTTATCGAGGCGGTTTGCCATCATTACCATAGCTCGAAGATCTGGTCGATCTTCACCTTGAGGTGTCTTATCCAAACTCTTCATGCACCAAGTGAAGACACCATGAACATCATCTGGATGAACAGAGAGAGTTGGTGTTTCCTCACTTGCATCTCTTGGCTTTGCTTCATCAACTTGATTTTGGAAACGAATTGCCTGTTCGTCTTGATGGTCTATTGTTAAATCCAAAAAGAGCGATCCTGCTTCAATAGCCATTTTCGGTTGCTGGGCTAGAATGGCATGTGCATGTCCATTCCATGCGTTTCTTGCAGCATCAAACATATGGCCATACCTCGCATGAATTCGTGTTGCTCCTATACGGGAAATTGCAATTGTTTCGTGAGCATGATTTTCCTTACGTGAAACATCTCCATAGACTTGGAGTGCCATCAGATCTTCACCATTCGCCATATGAAATGCAGCTTTGTTTAACAAAGAAAGGTCATGGTCTCTACTCGCTTTTGAAACAGATTTCAAGCGTGTTTCTGCCCACGTTAAGTCCTCTTCTGCAGCAGCTGTATCGCCATGTTCGAAACGTTGCAAACCACGCTCCATACGAAGTCTACCCTCAAGGGCGAGATCTCTGGTATCGGGATCTCTGCATAGAGTCAAAGCATGTTCAATGGCTTCTTCGAGCCTGGTATCACCGAGCATTCTTCTGCGGACAAGATCGAATGTAGCCCGTTGAGCAGGCGATAATTCTGGGAGGAGTAATTCTACCAGTTCTGCAGCGTCAAGATATAATGCAGCTTCAATAATCGCCATCCAGTCAGTCCAACCTGATTCAGACAGCCATTGTTGAGCGACATCTAATTCCACTGGCCCCTCTGTTCTCCATTTTGAAATAAATAACCCAGGTGCAGTTGGCCTCATTGTTTCAACTCCTTTTGTAAAGTCAAATGGGCAATAAATGCGGATTCTGCTCTGATACGATCGATTTCTCCAGTCCAGCCTGCTGCTCCATCATGTCCTCCGCCTTCTCCACCGTGTTGTCGAGCAACTTCCTGCATGATATTACCGAGATGCACACCTCGTAGTGTAGCATTACGGGAGGCTCGAGCTGTCAATCGTGTAGAACCATCTTTAAATCGTGAAACAAGAGTTACATCTGAACCAACACCGAGAAGCATTGATGCAAGCCTTCCTTCAAGTGTACCCGCATATGTTGTTACAAGAGACCAATCGCCTGCAGCATGCATTTTGGATCGGGACATACCTCGCAATAAACTACCACGCTCACTTGGGTTTGTTTGCTCCTTTTCGAGATGTTCAGAAAACTCAGCATAATCAATGGCTGTATCTTCAAGTAAAAGCGAAGCAGTAACGAACGATGATTGGTCTGCATGTTTGAAACGGCCAGTATCTGTGATTAATCCTGCTAGAAGCATCCTACGAACATTTGTTGAGAGACAACTTGGAGCGTGATTGGATAGGAATTGTGTGATGATTTCTGTTGTTGCACGAACATCCCATTGCAACATGAGGTCATTGTCTTTGAGTTCCCATCCATTGGTTGCGTGATGATCAATAACCAACAATGGAACATCAGGTATATCAAAACCAACTTGGTCAGGAGATCCAGCATCAACGATGACAATACCACCCATCTTCTGAGGCCAAGCAGTTCCTTTTTCAGTGATTTTTCGAAATGGAGCATCGTATTTTGCTACCATTTTTTTGGCTACCCTGCCGAGGTGTAATCCACATGACAACATTCCAGAGTGATAAGAGGACAATGCGATTGCTGAACCAACCGTATCCATATCGCCATTTTGGCCTGTAACGACTGGAACTGCCCCTGTTTCAAGAGCATTATCAAGCCATGATTTCATGGCATCAAGTTGCTCTTTTTGTGAACTCAAGCTTCTCCCTCAAGTGATTTCTTGAGTTCTTCGTATGCTGTTACAAGTTTTGCTTCATGCTCAGCGAGACGTTCAGCGTGTTCAGAGAGTGTGGCATGGGTAGTTTTCAGTTCCTCAATAAGTTCGTTACGATTGTCAACTTCAACCAAGACTCCTCCGAGTTGTCGGTGAAGAGATAGGCCTTCAGGGTGCTTTTCCACAGCATCTATTGTGGTCTTTAATTCTTGCAATTGAGCACGAACTGTTGCGACTTGATGGCGTGCATTTTGTACTTCAGAAACGACAACTTGGAGTTGTTCCATGGTGCTCATGATTCATTCGAATCACTATTGGTTGATGAACCTGCGGTTTGAATTACCTTGAGAATTTCATCTGCAGCAATAAGACCACGGATACGAGTGTTCCACATGGCCCTGAGATCTTTTGCGTTTGCTTCATGTAAATTGAAACTGAACTGTTGATCATCAATGGATATCGTTTCAGCCTCGCTTGATAATGATTCTTGCAATGCTTTACGCTGAATTACATCATCACGTTTGATTGTGCAAACCAGTGAAAAGGGCGTCTCCGCCATTTTGGCTCACTCCTCTTCTTCAGACGCCTTACGCTCGAAGTCGAGTGCAGCTTGCTGTGCAATGAATGCCATATCAGCAGTAGTTGCACCTTCAACAGATCGTCGAAGAATACGTGCGTTAGCATCGCTAGCACGTGTGAATGGCTCCCATGCGCCACCAGCAAATGTGTGTCCGCACTTTCCACAGGACCAAATTCCTACGGATTGACGGGTAACCTTGCGATAATGGCAAACCGGACATGTGTATTTTGCATTTTTCTTAGCCAATGCGCTGCCAGCATTTCTTCGTACGCTAACACCGTAACGTGCTCCAAATCGTGCCGTAGCCTTTGCTTTCTGGGTTCTCTTAGCCAATCAGTTCCCCTCCTTTTCTGCAACCATTTCTCGTAGTTCAGTACACTTCTGCTCTGCGACCGCAAGAATCTCTGCAAATTCGCTCGGAGTGAACACTCCTCTTAGTCCCTTCTGTAGGGAGTGGAGATGCCCTTCATCACCTAGAGTGATATGGATTCGCTCGTCTCCGCCCAATTCTTCTTCTTCAGATGGGTCGTAAACAAATCTTCCACCAGCACGTGTAAACGATGCCATAATTGGAGAGCCGTTGACTTTCAGTTTGTAATCTTCACCAACATCAAATCGTTCAGCTGGAACGACTGCCGTTCTCAATGCTGCAATAGCAGCAAGTCCAGCAGCATCGAAGATGTTTCCTCCGTCAGAAAGAACATGGATGTCAATCATAACACCCCATACTTTCTCACCAGGAACGATACAGAGATCTTCCATATCGATGCAACCTGACTCACGGATTCCTCTATCGACTACTCGGCCCAATTCAATGGATTGAGGAGAAGGCGGTCCTGGCTCATACTTTCGATGAGCAACAGGGCGAAGTTCGGCACCGCACATCAAGGAACCTTGTGCAGGTCTGTCTGGCCATGGAGTTCGGATTTCAAATTTGACACCAGCATAGATGATGGTATCTCCCCAAACAACCTTTGCAGATCCTTCTGCGTTGTAGAGACAGTCAACTTCGAGGGATACATTTCTGCTGTCCCATTGTCCACGTCCATCAATTCGCTGGTCATCTGCTGCAAGTCGCTCAAGTTCTTGGCGCAAGAGTGTAGGTACAAGTTCAACCATCAGTTATCACCTCGTTCATATCGACGCTTAAGCGCATCAACCATGAGTTCATGAATTTCTGATGCCGCTTTGAAATTGTATTCCATTGCAAGATTGAATTCTTCAATTGAAAGGTCGCCATCCATTTGTAGGAAGGCAATTTCTCCAGTGTTTGGAAGTATTCCAACTGGCAAATCGGCCTGTCCATAGTTGTCCTCTGCTTTGTCAAGGTCAAGTACAACTGTGTCTTCGATCTTTCCTGAAGCAACACCGACAATCATGTCACGCATTGGAATTCCAGCATCTGCTAGAGCAACTGCAGCAGCGGTAATACCAACACAACGGGTACCTGCTTCAGCAGCAAGAATTTCGATTTCAACTCGAATCTTGGAACGTGGGTAACGCTCCACAAGGACAACAGACTCGAGTGCTTCTGCAGTAACCTTAGAAATTTCTCTTGAACGTCGATTAAATCCAGGTCTGATACGGTCTCCAGTTGAGAACGGAGCCATGTTGTATCGTACATCGATAACTGCACGATCTTGTCGTTGAATCTTACGTGGATGTGCTTCCATAGGCCCATATACTGCTGCTACTGCAACATTCAGTCCATGGGTAACCATGGCAGAACCATCAGCAGCAGGCAAAACACCCGCTTCAATTGATACTGGACGCATTTCATCTACTGTGCGTCCATCTAGTCTTTTTCCATCGTCCCGCAATAGCTTGACGTCTCCATATCCTCCCATTAGTTTTCACCTCGTTGTTGTTCTAGTGCATGTACTGCATCTTCGAAATTGTTCATATGGCCTTCATCGGCCAGTTTTTGAATTAGTTCACGTGCTGTGAACATGTTATCAGCATCTCCGTGGACCCAAACTCGGCCATTATCTGCGACGATAATTCGGCAATCTGTAAGATCTCTGATTCTGCTAACCATTGAATTGTTATCTCCTCGTAGTGTATCGATGAGGTTGACTGGAATTGAAACAACACAACCTTCGTTGAGTCTTCGCAATCCAATTCCCTTCATTGTGAGTACCATGTTGTGGGCCTCATCTACTTCTTGAACACGAGCGAGTGCTGCATCTCCAATACCAAGGTGTTGTCTTGTTGAACCGTATTCAACCTTCCATGGTGCGAGTGACATAGGTAGGAGAGCTTGGAAAGGTCCGTTCACGTTGAAGAACCACAGATTGTTTCGAACTTCAGCAACGAAGCCAACGATTAAGTCGCCTGAACGTGGCATATATGCGCTGTTGATTGGTCGAACTGATACGACATCGTTTTGTTCGTTAAGCCACCCAAGTCGGGTTGCTATGAATTCTTCGTTCTGTGCAATTG
>CAXDRT010000002.1:0-42311 GCA_963991835.1 uncultured euryarchaeote | reverse complement strand
TGCAAAGGCTGATGCTGGAAACGTCGACAACGACTCTGGTGCACCTCACAACTGGGACGAAGGCTGGGCTTTCTTCCACGGACCTGATGAAAACGTTGGCTGTGGACCTGTCTCAACTCTCAACAAGAGAGGCGCTGACTTTGGAACCGAGCATGTTGCTGGAATGGCAAACACAACCTACCACATCCAACAAGCAATGATTACAGGACTTGCAGATCTTCAAGCATCCAACCAAGATGGTTACACAAACGCAACAAACGATGTTGTCAAGAACGTGATTATCGCATACTCCCAAGCTGTACTAAAGTACACCTCTAAGATGGACTCTTCAAGTGATGGACCTAAGTACCAAGCTGAAGCATACGCTTTCTGGAAGACCATTGAAGCATACACTGCAGATTACACTGATGCCTGTTACAACAACCAAACTCACGGTATGGCATGGATTGGTGCTGGAGAAGCAAGCAACTGTGATGGTTTCTCTTGGGTACAATCCCCTAGTACTGGAAATATGGTCTGCTACAACATGGGAGCTGGACACATTGTATACGCAGCAGCAACAAACGAGACAATCTGTAACGGATTCGCCTCCGTATTCCCTGGAAGCAACATGCCAGGATACTACGCTGACTACGGTGCTACATCGATGAACGGAATCCTGGACTTAACAGATGCATCTCAACTTGGAACTTCCTATGATGTCTCAGCATGGCTTCAACCTGCTTGGGACCATTACGGAATTACTGCCGAAGATATTGGATCTTACAGTTGAATAAACTGTTGATCACAATCCACTTGCTGCGGCACTGGAGGAGGTACTATCGCCCTATCCCCTCCAGTGTCGCTCTTCGAGGAGAGGAGATCCATGCGCTGTAGTACACTTGGTGTAGTATTCCTGTTAGCCATGAGTTTGGTGGTACCACTCTCTACACTTGCAGAAGACACTTCCTCTTCAGAGGAAACGTACAGAATCTATGGCTCATTGTTCGATTCGAACGGGGAAATAGCTGATAGCACATCTATGAAAGTAGATTCGCTTGATTCTGTTTGGTCTGTTGATGGCGAATATGAGCTCAATGGAATTACGCCAGGAGAGCACGTTATTCGAGCATATTTCATGAATAATGGACATACAGTCGTCTATCGCACCATCAATATCGATGGTGATCTTGAACTTGATTTTTATCAAGGGAAGAACTGGATTACAGGTACTCTGCATGATGGCATCGACCACGAAATTGCAAACTCAAGTGTGATTTATCTTGAAGAAACTGGTGAAGGCAAGACCGTAAGTGACGGGAATGTCGAGTTTGGACCCCTAAAAATAGGAGAGTATTTCACGCTCCATACAAACTATGATGGTTCGGATCAAACATCTCAGTCTCTTCATTTCAAGTTACAAGAGGGTTCGTCTTCGAATCCTAAAGCAAATCATTTCGATTTCTATCATGGCATGAACAATATCTATGGATACATATTGGACAGCCTTGACCTTCCTGTTGCAGGCGTTGAAGTCAGTAATGGAGAACTCTCAACTCTCACAAATTCAGATGGTTTCTTCTCACTAAGAAATCTCTCGATTGGTGGGAATGAAACCCTTACCCTCCACCAAGATGGTATTGAGTTAATGCCTCCAGTTCAACATGTTGTTTCTAATGGTCAGAATTGGCTTAATTTAACTTCAATAGTTGATGTAGAGTTCCCTCACAATGTCACGTTCTTGTCTCAAATGGAAACGGTCATCATGTCTCCATTCAATCTTGAATGGGCTGGAGGCGACTATACAGATTATTACTCCTTATATCGAGGGGAAATTTCTGAAGAAAACCTTCTCTACAGGGGTCCGTATGAATCGTTTGAGTACACTCCACTCGAATCTGGGACACATGAATTCAAGATCGTATCGCACAACATCAACGGTACGAATGAAAACTCACCTGTACTTTTGATGATTGTTTTACCGAATCCAACAAATGACCAGGTTTGGCAAGCAGGCATGAGCTGGGACTATTCAATCAGCCACACTCCAGAATATTTCCATAATAGAACATACACGATGATTGGGACTGAAACAATCTCTGATGCATTTGATCGAGATCAAGAAACATTCCTTGTCCGAATTACTGACGATACGTACCAAGAAGGTGAAAAGGCCTTTCGATGGTTCGATGCATCCAATCTACTGCCAGTGAAGACGTATTGGGTTGATGCCCCAGAAAGCTCATCTTATTTCCAAGAAGGTACAATGGGTTGGGATTTTACGAATTCAGGTGAAGAAGCTGCATTTTTCTCAGAACTCCTTCCTGAATCGCTTCATTTCAATCGAACAAATATCATTGGAGTTCCAGGACATCCAAATGGATACGATGACACACAAAACACTGTTTCTATTCAAGAAAACGTAGAAATTACAGTATTGGGCGAAACATTCCTTACGACCTATATCACAATTACCGATAGTGACGACGGAGTTGTTTCTTGGGAACTGTGGTACAACTCAACAGTTCGTAATTATGTGAAAATCGTCGATCGGCTACCAGGTTCTCACTCTGATAGCGTAATGTATGAATTAAGTGGCTATGATATTCCTACGAAACCAAAATTCATTACCGAATCATCAACCATTACAAGCAAAGATTACACAATCAGTTGGGCAAGTTTCCCAAGTGCAACACTTTACCAATTAATTCAGAATGGGGCAGTGATCTATGAAGGCGATTCAACATCATTCGATGTGGAAAGGAATGCTGACGGGAATTATGTATATTCTTTGAATACATTAACTGATATTGGGTATCTGATTGAAGGAGATGAAATTCAAATCAATGTTGATTTCATTCCAACCACTCCTGTCATTGATTCTATTCCAAATACAATTGAAAATGGTGAGTCATTGAATCTTTCATGGTCGTCTATTCCCGACGCTGAATGGTACTCTGTCATTGTTCAGGACGCTGAGGGAGGTGTGATTGAGATGTACAACGGAAGTGACAACTTCACAACTCTAGAAGACATGTTGACTGGACAAAACCGTCTTCGAGTGAATGTCATGGTGAGTGGAAAGATTTCAGAATATTCATCCTCTGAATTCGTGACTATCGATGAGATTGAGAAAGAGGATGAAGGATTTCTTCCATTCCTTTCACTTGGTTCGATAGTACTTGTCATATTGACTTCAACCATTATGTTCACTCTGTGGAGGAATGATGATGATGTCTAGCGGCCGAAGCGTGGCCTTATTCCAAATAGCATTGGTGCTAGTTTGCTCAATCGGTGTGTGGCAATACTCCATTCAAGATGATGAATCAGAACAAAATGGAACGATTGTTCTTACAGACTCAAACGGTATTGAACACCGTTTTGAGGACCACCCAGAACGAATTGTTATCACCAATACGTACGCAGGTACAGTCTTGCGAATGCTTGATGTCGATCTCGATGTAATTGTCGGTGTCTCTGGTGACTTTGATGATGCATCTATTTGGCCTGAACTAACCGATGTACCGCTTGTTCAGTTGTCTGCTCATTCCGAAATTGATTTTGAGGCTCTCCTTGATTGCCGACCTGATGCGTATATTGTCTTTGCAACTAATGGAATGGTTGACACCGGTGTAATCAGAGAGAAATTAGAACCAGTAGGCATCAAAGTTATCGCCTTAGATTTCTATAAATATGACTATCTAAGAGAAGAAATTTCTGCCTTTGCGACACTCTTTGGAGCAGAGCAAAAGGCAGAGTCTCTATTCGAGGAATTTGATGAAATCGAAACTATGGTTGAAGAACGAATTTCTGGATTAAATGATTCAGATAGGCCAGATATTGTGATGGAACACCATGCTTCTCTAACCAGAGATCCAGTTGTTTTGACTGGAACGTCACAATGGACCGATCTCATCGATAGAGCTGGAGGAGTTAATGTATTTGCAGACTTGCCAGGCCATACCACTCATGTAGACATGGAGGCTATCATCGATGCTAACCCAGATATTCTCATGTTCGATGGAATAACATTTGACATAGGATACAATGATTTCGACGATGACAACAAATGTGAAACACACATGGATTTTATTGCTGGGCGAGCAGGATTTGATGGAATGAAATCCATTGTCGATGACCGTATGCTCATTATGGCAGGTGAATTCGCAGGCCCAATGATGATTCATGGGCTACCCACCTTAGCGAAATATTTCCATCCGACTCTCTTCATGGATGTTGACGCTGAGAAATATCTAGATGATTATTACTTGGAGCATCATGACATCGAAAGAGTCGGTACATTCGTTTGCACTTCCTTTGGTGGTTAGGGCCATGGATTCATTGTCGATGAAACACATCCAAGATGCAAAAAAACAAATTGTATCGATTGTTGCTCTTTGTGTTTTGACAATTTTCCTTTCAATCGTTGCAATCGGGCAAGGTTCTTCTTCCAGTTTAGATATGTGGAAAACAGCGAAGATCATTTTTGGAATTGATGAACCAGATAAACTTCAATCTAATATCCTCTGGGAACTTAGATTTCCTAGAATATTAATGGCGATAATAGGAGGTATTGCCTTGGCAACTGCAGGTGCTCTGATGCAGGGTTGTTTGGGCAATCCATTGGTATCTCCTTTGACGCTAGGTGTTTCATCAGGCGCAGTTCTTGGCTCATCACTTGCAATTGTGGTGGGATTTTCAGTTGTCAACATACCTGAATTAGCAATTGTTGCAAATGCTTTCTTTTTCTCATTGATTGTTGTATTTATCATCATTAAATTAGGCGATATGAAATCAATTTCACCGGAATCATATATTTTGATTGGAATTGCGATTACCTTTATCTCTGGAGCGATTGTATCTATATTGCAATATTTCGCAACAGATGAACAATTATCACAACTTGCCCACTGGTCATTTGGTAGTCTTTCCCGTCCTAATCTTGTGAATGTTCTCTGGATTAGTGTTGCAGTCATTGGATTACTCCCGACAGCTCTGAAATGGTCTTGGGATCTAAATGCCTTATCGTTAGGAGGCGATGATTTTGCTATATCGACAGGAGTTAATCCTAGGCAAATACGTAGGAATATTCTCATTTTAACCGCATTGATGACGTCCATAGTCATTGCATTTACTGGTTTGATTGGATTTGTTGGTCTAGCAGCACCTCATATGGCTCGGATAATTGTTGGAAATGATTTCAGGAAATTAATACCATGCTCAGCGGTCTTTGGGGCGTTTTTGATGATATTGGCAGACACACTTGGTCGAACTTTATTCGCTCCAATTGTCATTCCAGTTGGCGTAATGCTTTCAGTGATAGGAGGTCCATTTTTCATGTACCTTTTGCTAAGAGGTAAGGATTGATACGATGGGTAATTTACTAGAAGTTCAAAATCTCTCGTTTAGTTACGGAGATAATCACGTTTTGAAAGAGATCGAATTATCAATCCCTGAAAATGAACTTGTGTCCATACTTGGAATAAACGGGGCAGGAAAGTCGACGTTACTCAAATGTCTAAATAGAATTATCACGCCTCAAACGGCTGAAATCAAACTTAAATCAATGGATTTAAATGAATTAGATTTAGTTGAAATATCTAAATTAATCTCCTATGTACCTCAATCAGTTCGTTCAAGTTTTTCGATGGATGTTTTTGATGTTGTCTTGCTTGGACGTAGGCCATACATCAACTGGAGAATAGGAGAAAATGACCGAAAAGTAGTAAGTGATACACTTCGATTTTTGAATTTAGAAGATTTTGCATTTAGGAAATTCAACCAATTATCGGGTGGAGAGCGTCAGAGAATTATCATCGCCAAGGCGATTGCCCAAGAACCCCAATTATTCTTACTCGACGAACCTACGAGTGATTTAGATTTGAAGAATCAAATTCAAGTGATGAAGAAATTGAAGTCGCTTGTCTCAGATACAGAATCGCCAAAATCAGCTCTCATTGCCATACATGACATCAATATTGCAGCAAGGTTTTCGGATCGAATTATTCTTCTATCGGATGGGGAAATAGTCGCTGATGGAACTCCTATCGAGGTATTGACATCTGAAAATATAGCGAAAGTTTTTGATGTAACTTCTGAAATTTCGTTACCAACCTCTGTCTCCGAACCCCTTCGAGTCTTCGTGAAAGATGAACTTAAAGAACCACAAAACACAATAGCAGCGAAACATGAGAGTGTTCCTGTAGAGGACATGAGCAATACAAAAGGTGAGACATATGAGCAATGATAATGAGCATAAAAAATTTACAAAACATGCATCCCCAGACGCAGATGGGTCTTCCAAACCAGAACTCCTGTATGACAAAAACGTAGCAAAACCATCGCATGCAGAATATGCTCGAACTCTTGCTTCGAGAATGAATATTGCGACATTATGCACAATCTCAACAAAATCCGAAGGATATCCATATGGTTCCTATGTCACGTATGCTATGCACGAGGGTGACCCAATATTTTTGTTGAGCCAACTTGCCGAACATACCAAAAATTTGAATCAGAATTCAAAGACATCTTTGCTTATTGCAGAGACTGGGGAAGGAAACCCGCTGGCGCTTGGTCGAGTGACTCTTGTTGGTGAATGTCGAGAAATTACTGGTGAAGATAGAGACGCTGCAAAACATGCTTTCCTTGAGGCTCACGAGAGTGCATCCGTATACGCAGATTGGGAGGATTTTGCTTTTTTCCGTCTCTCTGTTGATTCCGTACGCTACATCGGTGGATTTGGACGAATGTCATGGGTGAGTGGTTCCAGATGGGGTGATGCTGAAGCTGATCCTGTCGATGAATTCTCTGAAGATATCATCACCCACATGAATGAAGATCATGCAGATGCTCTTGTTCTTTATTGTAAGGCAATGAGTAAAGCAATCGATACTTCTGAAGCGGTTATGACTGCAATCGATAGGTATGGGTTCGAAATGATGGCAACCACCGAATCTGGAAAGAAACCGATACGTCTTGCATTCAGTAATGATGTTAAAAATTCAGATGAGGCGAGAGTTGAACTCGTAAAGCTCGTCAAACAGGCTCGTTCAATACTGAAGTAAATCAATCATCAATACCGTATTGATTTTTGATATAGTTGCGATATTCACCAGAGGTAATCGAATCAATCCAAGCTTTATTTTCAGTATACCATTGTATGGTTTCAGATAATCCAGCCTCCCATGCAATCTCTGGACGCCAACCGAGGATTCGATCTGCTTTCTCATACCCCATTGCATATCTTCGATCATGCCCTGGACGATCTGTTACAAACGAGATTAGAGATTCGTCTACTCCTATTTCTTCAATGATGGTTTGAACAATTTCGATATTTGTCCTTTCATTCGCAGCTCCAAAATTAAACACTTCTCCAGACCGTATTTGCCCAACTACGAGGGCGAGCATTGAACTGAGGATTCCCGACACATGATCTTCGACGTGTATCCAATCTCTGATTTGTTTCCCATCTCCATAAATCGGAAGTGCTTTGTTATTCATCGCATTGATTGTCATCAATGGAATCAGTTTTTCAGGAAATTGTCTTGGACCAAAATTGTTTGAACAACGAGTGATTACTGCTGAAATATTATGCGTATTCACAAATGCTTGAACGAGCATATCTGAGGCTGCTTTGGTAGCGGCGTATGGGTTTTGGGGGTTCAATGGGGTATCTTCAGTAAATGGGGGGTCATCAGGCTTTAGTGAGCCATAGACTTCATCGGTTGATACATGAATAAAATGAATGGGTCTTCCAGATGTTTTCGAATCGACAATTGATTCTAACAAAATTCTCGTTCCATCGATATTTGTTTCAACAAAAGGTTGGACTGAATTTATTGAACGATCAACATGACTCTCAGCAGCCAGATGGATGAGGACTGAGATTTTCTCATCCTCAATGATTTGATCCATCGCTGATTTGTTGTTGATGCTCTCATTTACGAATCGGTAACGTTGATCGATGATATCCTTGCAATTATCAAGATTTCCAGAGTAGGTTAATGCATCAACATTGACGACTCGTTCTACGCCTGGTATCATAAGTGTTCTACGGACAACATGGTTCCCAATGAATCCGCATCCACCTGTAATTAGAATTCTCATTTTACTGCACCTTTGATTTAAGCCATGGTCCTTGGTTCCAAGTACGCATTAGTATAGAGGTGTCCAGAAGGGCATCGATTGTCCCACAGTCAGCCCAATGTGAGTCAAAATAACAGCCCTTTGCAAGACCTTTTTTCATAAACAATCTGTTAATATCAGTAATTTCTAATTCACCTCGTTTTGAATACCCAGTGGTTTCTAAGATTTCATCGATTAAATCATACACTCTTGGAGTGTAAAGGTAAAGCCCCGTGATTGCCAGATTTGAATCAGAATTGACAGGCTTCTCTTCCATGTTTACGATCCTCCCGCTTGATTCAATCCATGCTATGCCAAACTCGCCAGGCTCATCAACAGGTTTCAAGAATAAATAACATTCATTCTCATCGTCTTGTTGGAATTCTTCTGAAAAGGCTTCCATCGATGTCTCGAACACGTTGTCTCCAAGTATGACTGCAACGTTTCGTTCTGCAACGAATCCTTTTGTGAGCCTTAATGCTTCAGCAATACCTCCTGCTTGTTCTTGATATGCATACCGAATCTCAAGACCAAATCGATGGCCATCACCGAGCAGTGCGAAAAACGAATTTCCCGAATAACCTCCTAGAACAATCATGATATCAGTAATGCCCATTCTGCTAAGTGTTGCAATCGATTTGCATATCATCGGCTCATCATAGACCGGCAAAAGGTGCTTGTTTGTTGACGTCGTCAATGGCATCAATCTAGTCCCCCAACCGCCAGCTAAGACCACTCCACAGAGTTCTGTTGATTTGGGCATACTTAGCCCAAACAGAAGTCATTTTTAGGATTACCTAAATTTAATTATGATTGTCTCTACCAAACACTATGTCACAAGGGGGCTTCTCCGCTCTAGCCCCTGATGCAATTGGAAATAAATTGAGCATTTTTACACAGTATATTCTACCGTTTGCAACGTTTCTTCTTCTCTTTCTTCCTGATAAAGAATATACGCTTCCTGTAGCAATGATGGCCATCATCTGGCTAAAAAATAAGCAATTGAACCAAAACGTTGCCTATGAATCCATTCTATGGGTTATTGGAGGCGTTCTCTTTGCAGGAGTTGTGGTTGTTTCTGAGCAAGAAGTTGTGAGTAATGGCCTGTTTCTTCTCAACATCGCATTGATTCTCACGCAGGTGAATGAAATAGAACAAATGATCAGTTTGTCTCTGTATTCAAACGTGATGATTGTTTTCACACTTAGCCATGAACTCTTCCTGTCTATTTTTACAGGATTTGGTCTTAGTAGTGTATTGATATTCGCCGTATTAGCCGTAATTATTGAGAACGTTAAGATGGATAATGATTTAGAAATAGTATCTGTTCTCTTTGGAATGTTCCTGGGAGTTCGAGCGGTAAGTTGGACATTATCAGGTGGATTTTTTACCACGGATTCTACGGTCAGCGATCCATTATTGGAAAATTGGATCAAATTCATCAGTTCTCCAATCTTAGGAGTGATGGTTTTCTACGTAGTTTGTTACGTCTTTGAACACATCAATCAGCGTCGGAAACATATTCTTGAAGAATCTTAACCACATAATCAATGTCACTCTTCTCCATCGAGAGGTGGAGTGGTAATCTGATTAAACAAGCAGCAGCTTGTGCAGTTACTGGTAAATCTCTCTCGGAATAACCTAATTTCTCTCCCACTGGGGATGAATGTAATGGAACATAATGAATCACCGCTTGTACACCATTTTCATTAAGATACATACGTGCAGAATCGGCTATTTTTGAAGTCGGAAACTGGATAGCCATCATATGGGCGTTGTGTTCACTTTCGATTGGAGGTCGTAATATCTTGAATGAATCATTCTTTTCTAGGTGACTCAGTAGTTCCTCATAATAATTCCACAAATCTCTTCTGGCGGATAGATTTTCGTTGATGCTTTCTAATTGAGCGCACAAAAAAGCAGCCTGCAGTTCACTTGGATAGAAGGAAGATCCCACTTCTTGCCAACTGTATTTGTCCACTAAGCCTTTGAAAAAGGCACTTCGATCAGTCCCTCTTTCCCAAACCATTTCTGCCTTGTTTACGTCTTCTTGATTGTTGATTATCAGGCAACCCCCTAAACCTGAATGAATATTTTTTGTTTGGTGAAAAGAGATTGCTCCAAAACGAGTATGTGTTCCTAATGCCCTGTTTTTCCAGTATGAGCCCAGTCCTTGAGCAGCATCTTCGATGCATGTGAGATTATACTGCTCACAAATCTGATTTATTTGTTCATAATCGTTGCCATATCCTGCATAATCAACAGCGACGATACCCTTTGTCTTCGGGGTAATCTTCGTCTTTAGATCATCTAAATCGATCAGCATTGTATCTGGATTTATTTCACAAAAAACGACTGTTGCTCCTGTCCTCATGATGGAAGATGCACTTGTTACAAATGTAAACGATGGAACGAGTACTTCATCACCTGGACCAAAGCCAGCGAGCATAGCGGCCATTTCGAGTGCTCCTGTGCAACTATGTGTTAGTAACACTCGATGCGCGGATAAGTGATTTTCAAGCATTGATTGTGCCTTCTTTGTAAATACTCCATTGCCAGAAAACTCTCCACTATCGAATACTTCATTGATGTAGTCCCTTTCGTTCCCACTAAGGTAAGGGACATTGAACTTGACAGTACGCACATTATTTGTTGTCCGAAGCCAATCTTTGATTGTTTGCCAAGTGAGGGTTTGAAGTGGTGGGCAAGAGAAATAAGATCTTGATTTTGGGCGCAGGGAGGCAACAGGTTCCTCTGATCATCGCTGCTATTGAAATGCAACTAGAGGTTCATGTTTGTTCTATTCTTGGAGATTACCCAGGTATCGAAATTGCCCCCAACTTCCATGAAGTCGATATATCCGATTCGAACGCAGTTCTAGAACTTGCAAAACGTATCGAAATTGATGGTATTATTACCACAGGGACGGATGTTTGCTTAGAAAGTATAGGACTCGTTATCGATTGTTTACACCTTGCAGGGACTGGTTTAGAAAGCAGTAAATCTTGTCTCAATAAGACATTGATGAAAGCAAGATTCTCACAGTTCAATGTGCCAACAGCCAACTATGCGTTGATTGAAAGTGTTGAATCTGGAACTGAATTTTTCAATTCACATTCCTCTGCTTGCGTCATAAAGCCAGCTGACTCTTCAGGATCAAGAGGCGTTAATCGAATTGAGATGGCAAGTGAAATCCATCCTGCATACATAGATGCTCAGAAGTACAGTGTCTCTGGAGAAATCATAATGGAGGAATGGCTCGAAGGCGAAGAGTTTGGAGCTCAGGCGATCATCGTTGATGGAAAAGTGGAGAAATTAATGCTGCATAGTGACATTACAACCCCCCCTCCTAGGCGAATTCCAATTGGGCATGGATGTCCACATCCTGCGGAGTCAGAACTCATGCCAAAGGTATGGAGTATCGTAGAGCATGCTGTTTCTGCCCTTGGAATTAACAATACAATTTCGAACATAGACTTCATTCTGACAGAAGATGGCCCTAAGATTATCGAAATGACAAGTCGGATGGGTGGGACTCATTTGCCTGAAGTTTGTGGAACATATTGGGGCATTGATATGTACGATACAGCACTTCAAATTGCTCTTGGAATACAGCCTGTGTTACCACAGTCCCCACTTGGAGTTCAAAATGCCATTCAAAATCTCATTTTTGATCAACCAGGGAAAGTTGCAAAACTTGGAGATACCGATCAAGAATTTGTTTGGAACTTATATTTTGGAGTGGGGGATTATGTAGCTCTCAATGCAGCAAAGCAAGCAGAATTGGGGTATGTTCAGGACATAACCTCTGATGTTGATGACCTTCTACAAAGCGTTACAAATGCCGCTAAAGCATTTTGCACTACCACTGAATACGAGGCGGATTGAAATGACAGTATGCGCAATATCTCAATCCAATTACATTCCTTGGAAAGGATATTTTCACCTGATTGGGAGTGTTGACGTATTTATTTTCTATGATACAGCGGATTTTACGAAGAGAGATTGGAGAACTCGGAACAAAATTATGACGCCGTCGGGCCCCCAATGGATGACTATACCTGCAGGTTCAAACAAAGGTAAATCCATTGACGCTGTTGTTTTACCAGACGGTGAATGGAGGGCGAACCATCTTGAAACCATTCGAAGGAATTATTCGAGATGTCCACACATTCATGATGTAATGGAATTGCTCACTCCAATATATGAAGACGAATCGATTACTCATCTTTCAACATTTAACCAACAATTAATCCGGAGAATAGCAGAATATTTGGACATTAAAACCGAATTTAGGAACGCTTCGGAATTCAATGTTTCAGGCGATAGGGTTGGAAAACTAATCTCGATGTGTGAAATGGTTGATGCTGATGCATACTTAAGCGGCCCAGCGGCTAAGGACTACATTACAGATGAGTTTGATGATCTTCCAATCGAACTGAAGTGGATGGACTACGGGCCGTATGATGGATATCCACAACGATGTGAACCATTTTCCCATTATGTATCCATCATTGACACGATTGCTATGATAGGAAAATCAACCAAACAGCATATCTTTGGTTGAATTATTCGTCTTCATCGATTGTTGAATCCTGAATCATGTAGTTGGGAACTCCTCTCGATTCGATGTATATGCGGCCGATATACTCTCCCAGTATTCCTAAAAATAACAGATTCAATCCTCCAAAGAACGAGGTTACGAATACAATAGATGTCCAACCTGGAGCGACTTTATCCTGGATGACGTAATTGATGATTGAGTAGCCAGCAATTCCCATCGAAAACAAACCAAAGAGAACCCCAAGTACGATTGCTAAGCGTATTGGTTTCGTTGAATATGTCATAATTCGATCACTGGCTAATTTCAATGATTTCTTGAATGTGTAACCAGTTGTCCCTGCAATCCGAGCATCCCTTTCAAGCTCGACGATAGTGAACGGTACCTGCAATGAATACAACATGGAAAATGGGGTTCCCGTATGCTCCTTCACAGCACAAACTTGGTTGACTACACTTTTTCTTATGACTCGAAAAGCACCAAGATGAGGATCAACCTTGAACGGGACCAAAATGTTGGAAACCGCTCCAAATAATCTGCTTGTTATCTTCTTCATTTTAGAATCAACTCGACGTATCCGTTTAGCGATGGCCATTGAAGTATCTTCTTCGAGCATTCGATCTACCATGATACTGATGTGTTCGGGCCTGTCTTGAAGATCAGAATCCATTACGGCGACAATATCGGCTTTGGTTGCTCTTAATCCCGCTAGTATTGCTCGATGTTGGCCATAATTTCCAGCAAGTCGAATGACTTCGGTTTTGTCGAATTCTTTCCTCATTTTTTTTGCAGTTTGATATGTGTCGTCATGTGAACCATCATCGATTAAAATCAATCGAACTGATTTGAATTGCTCTTCCAAAACAGTGAATACTGTTTTACAAAGTTCTTCTATTACCTCTTCATCATTGTAGAGGGGTACTACAACATCTAAACTCATTTGTCTCATGGTTTCATCTTCCTTTAGTTTGGTTGAAATTATTTATTCGCTTTGGTGATCAACATTGGTTAAAATTAACTCATTTTGGAGCCAGATTCCCGGTAAGCCCGAGAGTATTATTGATGCCGATAGAGAGAGGCCTGAAATAAGCAGGATGTCACTATCGACACCCAACAAAGTTCCAAATCCGACATAACCTGCTTCACGAATACCAATCCCTCCTACTGAAATCGGCAAGGATGCAACAAGCGCAACGATGGGCGTAATTACTGCAACAATACAGCCTGTTTCATATCCTGAAATAGACCATGCGACCAGCGCAGGTATTGACAATGAAACGCATTGAAAAATTACCGTCAGGAAAAAAACCCCAGCAAGTAGTTTTGTCGAGGCATAGTTCTGGATGTAATCGACAGTTTTCACAATGACAGAATTTGTCTGCATCTTCTTCACCATAAATAACGTCAGCATAATGAGGAGACTCACGACGAAGATCATCACATAAACCCAGTCGAATGAGATTGAGAACGGTAAGTCCAAGAATGAAACACATACGGTCATTACGATTAGGCTTAGTAAGCCGGAAATACGTTCAACTGCTGCGACTAAAAAAGCCTCTTTCCTCGTAGAGTTTGTACAGTTTTTCATATGCTCAATACGAAACACGTCGCCTCCTATCGAAGACGGTAGGAAGATACCTCCGTATGCAGAAAGGGAATATCCCTTTGCAGCATCTATGATGCGTAGTTTTCCTATAGGGGAATAAGCATACGAGGATCTAATTCCTCCGATAATCGGTCGTATGACAGATATGATGACAATCATTGAGAATACAGGAAAGGTCAGTTCTTTGGCAATTTCAGCAACTTGTGAGATGTCTGAAAAATACGCCAAGCCGACAATTGCAACGACGGGCAAAAGCATCGTTAAAGCAACTTTTAATCTAAGAGCCATCTGATGTTTCATCCTCTTTGATTCGCTGAGAGCAATATAGTATTTGTGTTTTTTTAGGGAGCCCTAACATTCATATCAGTTGAGTGGCTGGGAGCGAAAGTGGAACACATGAACACGAAATCACGCAACTATCTAAAAGCAGTTTTTATGGCCGCATTTATGCTCTCAGTAACCTTTTCAGGATGTCTGGGAGAAGATGATGAAAAGGCTGATGTCGATGAATCAGGTCAAATCGATTCATTGGTTGTCGCTTATGAAGTACGAGAGACATATACCAACATCGATGATAACCCTCAACGTCTTGCAGATTATCTCTCAGAGAAACTCAACGCACCAGTAGAATTGTACGCTGTAGGCTCAGAAGGAGCTTCAATAGAAGCCCTTCGTTTCGGCCATGCAGATATCGCATTCATGGACGGGGGATCTGCATGGGTTGGATGGCAACAGTATGACCTCGGCGTCCTAGCATCAGAAACCAAACCCGATGGAAGGACTTGGTACGGCGCAAGAGCCGTCATTCGAGCAGGTACGGATATGGCAGATGCGCATCTTGATGATGACATCTACACCGACCCATTCGCCCTCTTCCAAGGAAAAACATCGTGTCACACAGGATGGTTAAAATCGGCAGGTATGCTTCTCCCAATGGGCTATCTGATTGGGAATGGGTATGCGAATGTAATCGGCGATCCAAATACTGTTGAATCAATGCGAAATACGATTTACGAATACTTTAACGAAGACGCATCAATTCCTGAAACAGGAGACACTTACTACAGTTACAAAGGAGCTCTTCGATGTTTGTCTGAGGACCGAGGCGATATCGCATTTGTTGCTGATACAACTCTCGACTACTACTGTGTAGACCGTGCAGACAGCAACACTTGGTGCCTTGATGAAACCGAATACGTGGAATTACCAATCTTCGGACGTGCTCCAGGACATCCAGTTATGTACAATCCTGCGACAATGAGCGATGAGAAGGCTGACATTGTCCGAAAGGTACTTGTCGCAATGGAAGACGATGAAGTTGGAGAAGATATTCTTGACGACATCATCAACTCTCCAAGTGGAATCGTCGATGTAGGAACAACAGAAGATCACTTGGGGACATACTCTGCAGCAATTCGAAACGTCCCTGGAATCCAGGCGTACTACGGCGGTAAATATGGAATAAACACTTCTGTACAACCGACGAAAAACCCGATTGTAATTGCATATGAAGTTCGTGATACGTACGAAAACATCGATGGTAATCCGCAAATCCTGGCAGATCGCCTCTCTATGAAACTCGGTGTTGATGTGGAATTGTACGATGTCGCCTCTGAAGGAGCGATTATTGAGGCTCTTCGATTTGGTCATGCAGACATCGGTTTCATGGACGGAGGAGCAGCGTGGGTTGGCTGGAAAGAATACGGTCTCTCTGCACTAGCTGCAGACTTGAAACCCGATGGCCGTTCTTGGTATGGTGCACAAGCCTACGTCAAAGCAGGAAGCGACATTGCTGAAGCCTATCTTGATGATGATGACTCAACAGATCCGTTTGAACTGTTCCGAGGAAAGACATCCTGTCACACAGGTTGGCTGAAATCGGCAGGGATGCTTCTCCCAATGGGTTACCTCATAGGAAATGGCTACGCTGACGTTATTGGAGACCCTGATGACGTGGCATCTCTTCGCTCAACAATCTTCAATTTCTTTAACGAAGATGCATCAATTCCTGAGTCAGGAGACTTCTATTACAGTTACGACGGAGCACTTCGATGCCTCTCAGAAGGTCGTGGAGATATTGCATTCATTGCAGATACAACCTACGATTTCAACTGTGTTCAGAAGCAAAGAAACTGGTGTTTAGAAACTGAAAACGGTTCGTCTGGATACGTGGCACTACCACTCTTTGGAAAGGCTCCAAGCCATCCTGTCATGTTCAATCCTGCGATGATGGACATGTACACCCGAGCTGCAATCTTGAATGCTCTAATGGACATGAATGGCGAGGCTTGGATTGAGGAAGGTACTGGATACTGTTACAACCAGATCACTCATGAAGTCGACCGTGATATTCCTGAAAATATGTGTGGAGATTCAATTCTTCCTGAAATATTGAACACAGGTGGGCTCATTGCCGTAAACACACAGGAGCACATGGGAAGCTATTCTGATTCGATTTCAAACGTCCCAGGTATCTCTGCATACTTTGATGGAAAATACGATATCTAAGTGTGTTGACCGATAACCACTGAACGATTGTATTTCGTTTGATGGACAACGGTGTGATTGAACGTGACATCAACGAATAACGTAGTTGTTCAATCTGGTTCTGTTGGCTACAAGGTCAGTGAACCTCTCCTTTCAAGGGTTAACTTTACGTTTAATCCAGGTGAGATTATTGCAATAAACGGAGCTTCCGGAATTGGTAAAACAACTCTGCTGAAGACCTTAGCAGGTTTGCTTGAACCACTCGAAGGAGAGTTCAATATTTTCGGAAAGAGTAAACCTCGAAGAGGGGAAGTAGGATACATTCCGCAGCGCTTGGGTCTGATAAGACACGCAAGTGTTCTACACAATGTCATGCTTGGGGCACGAGCAGGTCATACCTCGCCATGGTGGCCTTTCTCTCCATCTTGTCGAAAATTCTCTGATGATGCAATCGATTCCGTTGGCATTTATCATAAACTCAGAACTCCAGTTCGAAAATTATCAGGGGGACAGCAGAGACGTGTTGCAGTCGCCAGAACACTGGCGCAACAGCCTCGGCTTATTTTAGCAGACGAATTCTTAGCTGAACTTGATGAAGAGACTCTTGAAATGGTGATGAAGGTAGTGCTTGATTACGTCGCCGAAAATAATGCAATCATGATACTTGTCGAACACGATTTTGAAAGAGCAAAGCGGATGGCAAACCGTCTATTCACTGCTAAAAGCGGAGAATTAGTCGAAATATATGAATTCTAGGAGGTGAGATTGTTTCAGATGAGTATGATGAAAAAGATCAATCAAAACTAGCCACTCAAATCGCTTCATTGTGGTATCAATGGAGATGGGTTAGTATTTTCATTATCCTACTCTCTCTTGCAATCGGGGTAACAAATTCCGCTATTGAAGGAAATTGGCAAAAACTATTCGATAGCCCTCGCAATGTTCAGACCTTTTTCACAGAATCCTTATGGCCACCCGATTGGAGTGTTTTAGAACCACAGGCGTATCCTGTTTGCGAGGAAACAGGATGGCTTGATTTCACCTGTTCCACTGCTTGGATAGGCCTTCTTGAAACTCTAAAAATTGCTTTCATAGCGACCGTATTTGGTATGATAATTTCTTATCCAATTGCGCTGTTGGCAGCAGAGAATCTTAGCCCTGCTTGGATCTCTTATCCCGCTCGTGCTCTTCTCGCTGGTTTGAGAAGTCTACCAAGTATTCTCTGGGCAGTTTTGTTCGTGATCATGGTCGGATTAGGGCCTATGGCTGGTATTATGGCAATGACATTGTATACCGTTGGCTATCTTGGAAAGTTGCAATATGAAGTCATTGAAGGGGTTGCTCAACCCCAACTTGATGCCTCAAGAGCAATGGGTCATGGTTGGCTCGAACGTTCATTTGGTGTCATTTTACCAGAGTCAGCAAACAACCTGATCTCTCAGGCAGTGTTTATGTTTGAATACAATTTCAGACATGGAACAGTAATCGGAATTGTCGGTGCTGGAGGCATTGGATATTACATCAATCTCTATCTCAAATTCTTGCAATACGACAAGGTCTTTGCCTATGTAATTGTGATTTTCATCGTCGTGTTAGTTCTTGATATTCTCTCGAAATTTGCACGTTCTTTGTTTAATGACGACAAGGTTCGGAAAAAGCATCCATGGTGGACAATTCTTCTACCGTCAAGCGTTACGCAGAAATTGGAAGAAGAGTGATCTAATCCGCAGCAATGTGCAATGCACCATTCTTGTAAAAGATTTGAATTCTGTTCGGAACTTTACGAGAAAGAGAGGCTACAGCTTCGTAAATGGTGTCTTCATCAACTTTGAATGCTTTAGCAGCTTTTGCTGTAGACCATGGTTCAACGTGGAAATCGGATTGGACCAACCATGTCAAAAGACCCGCCTCAAATTCATCCAAATCGTTGGTCTGGTCATCTGCCATGTACAGAGCATAAACTTCCAACATATGAGGAAATCGGCCCTTAGGAAAGAAAATTATGTACGGGATGTGTGAGTTTTGGTTTTAGTTCGATAAAAGCAATGAATATGTTCCAATTTATCGATATTCGATTGAAACATTAATGTGTGGAAAAATTCTCTTCGGTTAGAAATCACTTCATCTGCATTGAAGCAGATAAAATCTGTATATTCGGCCTACTGCGAGATATTTGAACTGAATTCAATGAACAAGGGTTCGTATACTTGTTTTGCCCCGCCACTAACAGGGGGCGATGAAATGGTTAGCGGAAGCAACAAAATCATATTGTCAAACTCCTCGCTTAGCCACACGAATCCAATGGCTGCCGGGTCAACAGGGCATCAATCAGTTCTCGATGGCCTTTCCATGATCTCAATAAAACTGGCCCCAGGAAACGTAGAAGTTGTAAAATCCTTAACGTCCGAAGGCCTTACTCTGAATCAACGGCTCGACCTTATTAGAAGAATCAACTCAAATTTAGGAGAAGAAATATTTGAATTCTCAACGTGTAATCGAGTCCTCTACGTTGGTTTTTCCACAACATGCGACCTCCTTGAAAAATCTATATTGGAAGCATTCGAATTAGAGGAAGCGCCCTTCAAGAAATATTCAGGCATGTCCGTTTGGCGTAATTTAGTGAAAATATGCAGCGGTTTAGACTCCTTCATGCTGGGAGAATTGCAAGTAATGGCACAATTCAGAGATGCTATCGCTTGGCACAAAAAGAACGATCTTCTCAGCGTCCACAAGGGAACATTTTTTGATCATATCATTGCGGCTAATCGTACCATAAGGAAGGAATTTGGTTTTACAAATACAACTGAATCTATGCTGAATCTTGCAACGAATAGTTTGGAAAAAATCCTCTCAGAAAACTCAGATGTTTCTCCTGTTGTACTTGGTTTTGGAGACATGGGGCTAAAAGCAATATCTGCACTATTAGAACTTGGGCAAAGTGATGTTACAGTCGTATCCCGGTCAATAGGAAAGAGTCAATCTAAATATCCAGAACTCGTTAAAAAAGTTCGTCTAATTTCATTCGAAGAATGGCACAGATCTGCCAATAAAACGAAACTCGTAATTTCAACCATTCGTGCAGAAACACCGGTCTACAATCAAAATACACCATTGCCGGTTGATGAAGATGCAGTTGTGATGGATTTTTCATGGCCACCTTCGATTGATTCTTCGATACTAGCAAACGAATCGAACTACTTTGGTATGCAGCACTGGATTCGAGAATCCCGTCAATACGGAAAGGAATGGGATTATACTTCAACGATTAAAAAAAGCGAAGTTGCCATCTCAGATGTTGAATCAAAGTTCATGGCAGCTCTTACAGACCGTAACGAAGCAATGTTTCGATCTCGTATGTACAAACTCCTTGAGGAACTCTCATTGGAGTGGTTGTCAAATGATTCAGTAATGTCAACAGAAGAAGCCCAGATACAACCGTTCTCAAGAGAGATTGCTACATGGATATGCAACAAAAAAGGTGGTTTTTCAATCGATGAGATTGGAGATATGATTTTCCAAACAAAACGAGAACTCAATCAAACCCTATTGCAGAAAGTTGCTCATGATGTACAACAACTCGTTTATCGATTGAGCACAAAAACCACAGCATAGGAGGATTCCAGTTGTCATTGCTCCGTATCGGTACGAGAACTTCGGCATTAGCGATGTGGCAGGCTCGTCAGGTTGAAAAATTGCTGAATGAGAAGGGTGTTGAAACCAAACTCGTAGGTATTTCCACTTCTGGCGATCGTTCTCTAGGAGGGGATCTTTCTTCTGAAGTTGGACAGTTTATTCACGCAGTGGACAAGCAACTAATCGATGGAGAAATTGACTTAGCAGTTCATTCAAGTAAAGATGTCCCCGTTAAGATCGATGATTCAATCGATTGTTTGGCATACTTAGAACGAGGTTCGAAAAATGACGTTTTGCTCTTCGCAAATTCTGACAATGGCCAAACATTGCAAGAAGTGTTGTCTTGTCAAGAATCCATTGAAATCGAAACAGCATTGAATTTCCTTCCAAAAGGAAGCACAGTTGGAACAGTATCTGGTCGCCGGCAGTCGTTTCTATTGAGTCAGCGCCCTGATTTGATTCCCCTTGCAGTCCGAGGACGCGTCGAAACTCGATTGAAACGGCTTCAAGAGGGTCGTGTTGATTGCATTGTCCTTGCAGAAGTTGGACTCCAGCGTTTGCTCGATGCAGAGGTATTGGAGCCATGGATGCTGAATTTTGGAGCTGTACGACTTTCACATCAACAATGGCCCACTGCCCCTGGACAAGGCGCAATCAGCGTACATTGCCTTTCCAAGGATAAACAAAAGTACTCTTCAGTGCGTTCTTTACTCAATCATCAACCAACAGAAGAAGCCGTTGTTCATGAACGTGCTCTTCTTTCATCGGTAGGTGGAGGGTGCCTATACCCTGCTGGGATTCAAGTTGAAGAACAGAGCGTAACTGTAAAAATCTCTCCAGAAAATTGGCGCACTATTTTTTGTCAAGGCCGATCGTTTCCAACCTTCCATTATGATGGAAATTTGACCGATCTTCAGATTACTCTTCCTGAAGAAACTTCAGAAACGAGTAACGATAAAATCGAGGGTCCAAAAATCGTATCAACGCTTAACTCAGACCGCCTTTCGCTTCTGTTGCAAAGTAAAGGAATTCCAGTTGTAAACCAGTCTGTGGTGACACTGAGTCCGAATTATTCTAACTGGCCGTCCCAGTTCTTAGATCCGAATAGTAATCGTTCATCGTGGCCCTACCTTGTGCTCACCTCTCCCTTCGCAGCCCGCTGTGCAGTTGAAATCTCTCAAAAGAATGAGGACATAAAACGCATTCAATGGATGGCAATCGGTGAAGGAACCGCTCGCGCTTGTTTTCGATTGGGAGTGACCGTATCGGTATGTGCTCAAGCAAGAAACTCGAAAGAGTTCGCTAAATTCATTATCGACAAGATTCCTAAAAGCACACCTCTTTTGTTACCTCGCTCTGATCTTGCTCCATCGTTCTTGAATGACATACTCACTTCAGAAGGCTATGATGTGAGTGTATGGACTGGGTATGAAAATCAAATGAAGTCTGTTTCGACGGTCGATATTGATTCTGAGAAGGACACTCTTCTTCTCTCCTCTTCTTCTTCAGCGAGGTCATGGGTTGAGAATGCTTTACCAATACCAACAAATATACTGTGTATGGGACAAAGCACAAAGGAACATATAGAAACACTCCCAGAATTTTCACAATCTGTTGTGGAAGTGCTCGATGGACCTACTGCAGAATTTATATCCGAATGGTGGAACAAAAGGGGTGAGAACGATGCAAACACGACCGAGAATTAACCGCTGGACTCAATCCCGGCGAGACCTCATCTTTGGGGCCTCGATTTCCCAATCACTTGTTCAACCTCACTTTGTTGTAGCTGGTGAAAATATTAACCAGCCCATCGATGGTATGCCAGGTATACATCGGCAATCAGTCGATGTTTTACTCGAAACGATTTCCAATGACGTCTCTATTGGCCTAAATGCTCACATGCTGTTTGCAGTGATCGAATCAGATCATAAAGATGCAATGGCTACTGTTGCATCTGATGCTCAAATGCACGGTATACAAGCTGTTCGAAAATTACGAGAACGTTTTGGTGATCAGATTGTTTTGTTCACGGACGTTTGTTTGTGTACTGCAACAGATCACGGCCATTGCGGTCTAATTTTGGATGATCACATCAACAATGACCAGAGTGTGCAACGCTTGGTTGAGATTGCACTAGCAAATGCAGAAGCAGGCGTAGATTATGTTTCGGTTTCAGATATGATGGATGGTCGAGTTTCGGCTATCAGAGACGCTTTTGAATCACGAGGATTTCATTCCACAGGAGTACTTTCCTACGCTGTCAAATATGCCTCATCATTTTATGGACCATTCAGAGACGCAGCATCTTCTGCCCCAATATTTGGTGATCGTAGAAGCCATCAAATGGATATCCGTTCGGGTTATTCGGAGGCTATCTTTGAGGCGAAGTCAGACGAATCTGAAGGCGCAGACATCATCATGGTTAAGCCAGGTTTGCCTTATCTTGACGTTCTTCGTCAAGTCGCAGACGCAGTCAATCGCCCAGTCGCTGTCTACAATGTTAGTGGCGAGTACACAATGGTTATGCAGGCAAACCAAGAAAATGATCAATGTGGAAAGATGGTTCGTGAGATATTACATGCCTTCAAAAGAGCGGGTGCTGACATCATAGTATCTTACCATGCCCGAGATGCGATTGGTCAGCAATGGATTGAATGAGGTTTTACCATGGATCGTTCTCTGTCAAATGAACTGCACACTGAAGCTTCAGTTCATCTTGTAGGTGGAGTAAATTCGCCTGTTCGAGCATTCAAATCAGTGCATGGAAACCCGATTTATTTTGAAAAAGCCTCTGGTGCAATTGTGACCGATGTTGATGGTAACGAACTTGTTGACTTTGTCCAATCGTGGGGGCCATTGATACATGGGCATGCTCACCCGAGCATTATCCAAACTGTATCTGAAAAAATGCAGAATGGAACTTCTTTCGGAGCACCCCATATCGGGGAGATTGAACTCGCAAAACACGTAAAAAAGCGCTTCAAGCACATGGATAAAGTTCGATTTGTTTCTTCAGGAACCGAGGCTGTCATGAGTGCAGTCCGTCTTGCAAGAGGTTACACAAATCGTGATATCCTGATCAAATTCGAAGGATGTTACCATGGTCACGTCGATTCTTTAATGGTAAGTTCAGGCAGTGGTTTAGCCACATTCGGTATTGCCAGCAGTCCAGGGATTCCTGCACAGACTGTAGCTACAACCCTCATAGCACCACTAAATGATATCGAAGCAGTGGAGTATCTTTTCCAAGAACATGGTGATGAAATCGCAGCCATTGTTATCGAGCCTCTACCCGCAAACAACGGATTGTTGATACAATCGACGGAATTCCTACAGAATCTCAGAACCCTTTGTGATGCACACGGAGCACTCCTTATTTTTGATGAGGTCATTAGCGGTTTTCGATTCAAAGATGGAAGTTATGGTGATCTTTGTGGTATTGTCCCTGATATAACTGCTCTTGGAAAAGTCATCGGTGGAGGCTTACCAGTCGGAGCCTATGGTGCTCGTGATGAAATCATGGAACATCTTTCTCCCCTAGGTCCCGTATATCAGGCTGGTACACTTTCAGGCAATCCTTTAGCGATGGCGGCTGGACTTCGAACTCTTGAGTTGCTCAATGATGAAGCCTATGACCAATTAGAACACCTTGGTGCACTCTTGGAAGAAAAGGTACAACATGTTCTTGAAAAACATAACATGCCGATGAGGCTCGTGCGATTAGGTAGTTTATTCTGGTTTTCACCTGGATCTCAATCTCCACCGAGCCGCTCTGATATGATTCCAAAGGATGCTGCAACACTCTACGCTGATGTACATCACGGATTGCTTGAACGTGGATACATGCTCGCTCCTTCTGCCTATGAAATTGGTTTCATAGCCACTGCTCACGAAGAGCATCACATCACAGGCATGGTTGATGCGCTTGATGATGTACTTCTCGAAATGAGGGATTGATATGAACGGTAGAGAACGCATTTTGGGGGCATTAAATCTCCAACCAGTTGATCAAACTCCTGTTTGGTTCATGAGGCAAGCGGGGCGCCATCTGCCTGAATATAGGAAAATCGCTGCCGAACATTCATTCTGGGAACGATGTCAAGATGTTGATCTTTGCACGGAAATAACGCTTCAACCAATCAATCGATACAAGAAATTAGATGCTACCATTGTCTTTAGCGATATTCTTACTCCATTACCAGGGCTTGGATACGATGTTGAGTATGGAGGAGGAATTCGAATTAGTGACTTTGAACTTTCAGATGTTGATGATTGGATTTCATTTTCTGCGAGAAAGCATGCTCCTTGGGCAGCGGACGGTATCAAAGCTGTAGGAGAACACACTGGTGACAGCCTTGCTCGTCTTGGCTTTGCAGGATGTCCATGGACGATTTGCATGTATCTCCTCTCTGGAGGAACTGGGGACAAAGATTTCCACAATGCTCGAGCAAAGATATTTTCAGATCGTGAATCAGCACTTCGAATGTTAATGTCTATGGGGGAAATCGTAGGTGAACTCTTGGCGGACCAAGTGAATCATGGAGGAGCAGATGCAGTGCAATTGTTTGATACATGGGCGGGTTTGTTATCACCTACAACATATCGAGAGTTAGCAATGCCTGCAACTCAACGGGCCATAGAAGTCTTCAAAGAGAAAACAGAAAAACACGTCCCAATCATCCATTATGCAAAGGGTTCAGGCCATCTCCACTCTTGTATCCGTGAATTTGATATTAAGGCCATCTCACTCGATTGGCGAGACGACCTTTCTCAAAACCGTCAACAATTTGGAAACGATATTGCGTTCCAAGGAAATCTCGATCCATCGTACATGCATGGGTCAGTCGAAACAGCAAAACAGGCCACAATCGATGTCCTAAATGCAGCTGGCGATAAGCCAGGACACATCTTCAATCTCGGTCATGGATTCGCTCCATCAGCGAAAATAGATTGTGTCGAAGCAGTATTGAGAACAATCACAGAGGGATGAGAATGCGTCAACTGATGATTGACATGGTGTACCGCATTCAAGACGAAATTTGTGAGGCATTGTGCCTTATTGATGAAACGGATTACAGAGAAGACATTTGGGAACGAGAAGAGGGAGGCGGAGGACGCAGCAGAGTCTTCTCCGAAGGTTCAGTCTTTGAGAAAGCAGGTGTCAATGTAAGTGTCGTTTATGGAACACTCGAACCTGAAGCAGCCAAAGCCATGGGAGGTGGCCACCTCCTTGCTGATGAGGATCTCGATTTTTTCGCAACAGGAGTTAGTTTGGTCCTTCATCCCAAGAATCCAATGGCCCCAACAGTCCATGCAAATTATCGATATTTCGAGCGAGGCAATGGAGAAAAAGAAGGGAGTTGGTGGTTTGGTGGAGGTGCAGATCTCACTCCGAGTTACCTTTTTGAAGAGGATGCTATCCACTTTCATTCAACATTGAAACAGGTCTGTGACCGACATGATGTCGCTAATTATACTAAGTTCAAGGACTGGTGTGATGATTATTTCCATATTCCTCATCGTCAGGAAGCACGCGGAGTAGGAGGTATCTTTTTCGATGATCTTCGGGATAACAAAGAAGCATGCTTCGCCTTTGTTACTGATTGCGCTGAATCGTTTTTAGAATCCTATCTTCCTATTCTTGAACGTAGAAAAGATATGGAATATGATGAACATCACAAGGACTGGCAACAGGTTCGTCGCGGGAGATATGTTGAGTTCAATCTCGTTTACGACAGAGGCACAACCTTTGGCCTGAAAACAAATGGGCGTATAGAAAGCATACTGATGTCTCTTCCTCTCACGGCTCGATGGGAATATTGTCATGAAATTAAACCCGACAGTGAGGAAGAACGTATGCAAACCTTGCTGAAGAATCCAATCGACTGGGTTGAGTGAGGAATTCATACAATGTACTCAACAGATGAATGGATTCGGCATGGCGATGAATTACGTCGCCCCTTCTTAGTTCCAGACGGTTTCGATTCTTCCGAACATGTCGTCATAGTAGGCGGTGGTCTCTCTGGATTGACCATTGCCTATCGTTTGGCATCCAAACGACCTGATATTCAGGTGACGCTTGTTGAATCCAACAACACATTCGGAGGTGTGATTGATACCTGGAAAGAAGGTGAGTGGGTGTGCGATGTTGCAGTGAATGCCACGCGTAGCCATCCTTCTGTTTGGAGATTGATAGAAGATCTAGATTTGGGCAAAGAGTTCTCTCAATCCAATCCTCTAGCACATAAAAGATGGATTTACATTGATGGAAAGCAACACCAACTTTCATGGAAGACTGCATTCAAGATTGGCCTTTTTCGTCTACGACGCTCCATGCTTGATGCTCGCAAAGGAAGTCGTTCCGTGGCTGAGGTCCTTCCAAATGAACAAATTGCTGATGCTATGACGCTTGGTATCGTGAATGATGTTGCTGCAAACGTCGATGCTGATTTCTTATTCCCATCATTAACAAAATTTGGAAGGAACCCTCCTGTCAAATGGTCGAAGTTGAAAAAGAAAATACGTAAGACATACCCTCTTTTCACACCTAGGAAAGGATCTGTAGCCTCGCTATCTGGTGGGATGAAAACGCTCATTGACAAATTGGTTTCAACCCTTGAAGCGATGTCAAATGTTTCTCTCAAAACAGGTTTTCATGCATCTTCTCCAGAAGATGTAGCCTCTCAGTACAATGTCCCACAATCCTCGGTAATTTGGACGGTTCCTTCTGGTCCAAAAGACGTCTTCACGTCTCTATCGGTCTATGCCATTGGTTATCGTAATGAAGACGTATCACATATTCAAACTGGCTATGGGACCCTTATTCCCGATTCGAACATACCCATTAGTGGAATTCTTCATGAAAGCGATGTTCATTCATCTCAACGAGCTCCAGAAGGAACTCGAATGTTTCGCCTCATGGTGCCTGCTTCAAGGTGGAAAGGAGACCCAATGGAACTTCTCGATTCTGCTCGAAACCTTATTTCACCCCATGAGCCAGTGTTGTTTCAGCATATTGGGGATCGAAAAATTCCATCCTATTTACCTGGATACATGGCTTCCCTCTCGAAGGAAAAATACGCTTATGTTCGGGCTGGTTGGGGTTTTTCAGGAGTCTCAATCACGCACGTAATCTCCGAGGCCGAGCGCTTAGCAGATTTGATTTAGGCTGATGCGGTTTGGAATGTTTTGTCAATTAAGACTCCGAGGCCTTCGATCCATTCACTGTCATCATTGAGGCATCCAATGACTGTGAGTTCTTCTCCTCCAAGTTCGTAGAAGTGTTCGCGTATGCCAATATCGAGTTCTTCAAGTGTTTCTAATCCATCTGCGAGGAATGCTGGTGCGACGATTGCTAACTTCTTCACACCTCGTTTTACGAGTTCTTCCACCTTGTTCATCGTTGATGGTTCGAGCCATTTTACAGGACCTAATCGACTTTGATAACTCAAAGACCATGCATCCATTTCGAGTCCAAGTTTTGCAACCACCGATAGCGTTGTTTCCATGCAATGATGAGCGTAGCAAAGGTGATTGGCATCACATTTTATAGAACAACAATCATCAGTTTTCTGACAGTGTTTTTTAGACTTATCAATCCGTTTTACGTGAGATATTGGTAAGCCATGATAAGAAAACAAAAGGTGTGTGTCGTTGTCAATGTGAGGTTGTATTGAATTGGCTAGAGGAGTTGTATATTCTTCTTCAGTCTCAAAATGTTGCATCTCAAGAAGAGATGGCGTCCAGTCCATTGCAGCGAGTTGCTTACGGGCGTGTTTTAGTGATGATTCAGTCGTTGCTTGAGCATAATGCGGGAACATAGGTAACAAAAGGAGTTCATCAACTCCTGCTGCCTGAAGTTTAGCAAGTCCGGCACTAATGCTTGGGTTACCGTATCGCATGCTGAATTCGAATTCTGTGTCATCAAACATTTCATTCAGCGAGGTCGTAATCCGTCCTGAGTAAACTCGTAGCGGAGAACCTTCTTCCATCCATATTTTTTGATATAATGGCGCAATTTTCTTAGGACGTACACGAAGGATAATACCTCTAACCAAAAGGTGTCGAAGAGGTGCGGGGATGTCGATTACATCTGGATCTAAAAGAAATTCTTTTAGGTATTTTTTTACGGAAGGTATCGTAGGTTCATCGGGTGTTCCTACGTTGATTAGAAGCACTCCCCGTTTGCCCATGTTAACTTCCTAACTCAATTACTCTTAACCGTTTGTTAAAGGACAGTGATGGAGTTTGGACAATTGCCTTATCCAACAACTTCTCAAACGAGACACTAGCCCAAGAGAACCATTCTGCGACAACACTCTTCTGCATCGATATCACCGTCAAGCAGAGTATTGAGCGCTTTTGTGAATGGAATGTTAATCGATTGGTCAATTGCTCGATCTCTGAACATACGAGCAGCACGAACGCCTTCAGCAACCATTGTCATTTCTTCGAGTGCCTCTTCAAGGGACAATCCAGTTCCAAGTTTTTCCCCCATCGATCTGTTTCGGCCGAAAGGAGAGGTTGATGTTACGTACATGTCTCCAAGACCAGCTGGTCCAAATGCAACCTCGGCCTTTGCTCCTAGGAGTGGTAGGAGAATACATCCTTCTTTGAATCCAGCACTAAAAATAGCAGCCTTGAGATTGTCACCGCCAAGCGTGCCTGTTGTCTTCAAACCATCAACAAGTCCACAAGCAAGTGCGACGACGTTCTTGAACGCTCCCCAAAGTTCTGCACCTTCTGGATCGGATGCAGCATGAAGAAGAAGCGTAGGCGTAGAAAGTGTCTCTGCTAATCGCTTTGCTACGGAAACATCCTCAGATGCTACAAGAGCAGTCGTCATTACACCACTTGCTGCTTCTGGAGCAATGGTTGGTCCAGTAAGCACTGCAAGAGGATTTGAACAACCAGCTTCACGAAGAGATTCATGAATGGCTTCTGAAATGAGTCGCTTACCAGGGGCGAGTCCTTTCGCTAAGTCGAGAAGAACATGCCCCGGTCTAAGATGAGGAATGACATCGTTTACAACGTTGAGAATCACTGAAGATGGAATTGCTAAGACCACAATTTCAACGCCTTCCATCGCTTCTTCGAGCCGCATTGTCACTTCCAAACCTTCAACAGATTGATTTGGAAGGTATTTTCGATTTACATCGTCCATCATGATGGACTCATAGACTTCTTGTTCGATTGTCCATCCTTTCACACTGTGACCTTCAAGGAGCCAAAGTCGTGCAATAGCCGTCCCCCAATTACCTAATCCTAAAACTGCGATATGTGCCATGAGGTTAATCCTCGATATCCTTGCACTTATGTGCATTGCCTACAATCTTAGGTCCAAGAATTGGTTTCTTGTGTGTAATGAAGTCACCGAATCAGAATAAATCATCATCGTCGTCTTCTTCAAAAGAGAAATCCTCTTCTTTGGCTTCCTTCTTCTTCGAAGCAGCTTTCTTCGGTTTCTTTTCTGGCTTTTTCTCTTCCTTTACCGGTTCTACAACGGGTTCTTCTGCAACAGGTTCTGCAGCGCCACCTTGGCGGAGTTTTGCCATCTCTTCTTCTCGACGCTGAATATCTTCGACAGACGTTCCAGTTTGAGCAGCAAGTGCTCTTCGACGATCTTCTCGTGCTTTTCGCTCGAGTTGCTTGTGTTTGGCTTTGTCAATATTCTGTAGCATGTACATTGCATCGTGCTCAAGAAGAGGTGAATCGGAAATGAGGGTGATATCCAACCATCCTCCGTCTTCGACAATAAATTCTGCAAGTGGTTCAAAGTTGAGGTCAGACTTCTTGATTTGAGTGTAGTGCATCGCATTTCCAGTTCGATGTTCAACTCCAGAAAAGTGACAATAGAATTCCTTTGTACCTATGGACTCTCGAACCATATCAAACAATTCGCCATAGTCTTCAGAGGTCTTCATTCGTCCATGTCCACGAGCGTGTATGTGTGCAATATTGAGGACAGGAATTGTTCCTTCAACGTGATTCACGACTTCGAGAACTTCCTCAAGACTTCCCCACAATTCTTGCCGTCCTGATGTTTCAATTCCAATCTTTGACGGAGTACCGTCTTTAATCCAAGGAAACACAGGAAATTCATCTTCATCGTCGTGCCAGATGTCATGAACGCGTTGAACAACACTGGAAAAGATGTTAGCAACTTGTTCGTTAGCAGCAGTTCCTTTTCCGAAATCGCCGTAGTGACCAGCGTGGAGTGTGATGTGACGTGCATTGATGGTTCGAGCTGCTTGGAGCGTTGCCTCAATCTTTGCAAGAGATCGCCCACGAGAAACTCGATTTCCAAGGAGTTCAGCATAGTATGGTCCGTGAATGTTCATTTCGAAATCAGCTTTGTTTGCAAGAACGCCTGCTTGCCAGTATTGCTCGAAATGTTGAGGTTGAATGAGTCGAACAGTTTGTGCTTCCATGGTCTCAAGACCAAGTGCTATGATGTCATCCATTCCTTCAACAATCGTACGCCCTTTGCATGACAAAGGTACTCCAGCAGGTCCCAATTTTACTCCCATCATTCCACCCCGCGAATCAAAGCCAAACAGTTCCCTGCATTAACCCCTTTCCGTCATCCGTTTGCCGGATTTGTGTACATACTCTCCAATACGACGGTTCATGAAGGTGAAAAGAAACCGCGGTTTATGTCCGGTAACATTGATGCTGCATTACAAGCGTTTCGTGATGGAAATCCCGTTTGCCTCTTCGATTCAGATAAACGAGAGGGAGAGACAGACTTACTGTTTCCAGCACTCTATGCTGAGCCGAGTACAATGCGACAACTTCGAAAGGATTGTGGAGGGCTTCTGTTTCTTGCAGTAGGGCACGATGTCGGAGAAGTCTTTGGCCTCCCATTCCTTCAAGACTTGCACACGCATGATGCTCTGATGAATCAATATCCCATCCTATCTGTATTGAAAACCAATGATTTACGATATGACTCAAGATCTGCCTTTACCCTCTCGTTGAATCACCGAGAGACATACACAGGAATTACTGACCATGATCGTGCTCTCACAACACGTCGATTTGCCGAACTGAGTAAGACAGTGCTTGAAGAAAATCTTAGCGAAACAGAAGCGCAGGAGCGAATGGGTGCTGAATTTAGAACCCCTGGTCATATCCCTGTTTGCAGGGAATCTTCTGGGGGATTGGATACTCGACAAGGACATACCGAACTCGCAGTTGGACTCGCACGACTTGCAAATCTTGTCCCTGTCGTCATCGGTGCAGAAATGTTGCAGCCAGAAGGGGATGGTGCTCTTTCTGTTTCTGATGCTCGCAAATGGGCAGAGGAGCGAAACATTCCATTCTTAGAAGGAGCAGAAGTAATCGCTGCATTTCATGAGCAATCTCAAAAAGCAGATGCATCTGCTTGAACCTGAGGGATGACAATGCGTAAGGTCATGGCAGTCGGTGTTTTTGATCTTCTCCACGCAGGACATCTTCACTATCTCGAGCAAGCTAAGGCTCTTGGTGACCATCTCACAGTTGTTGTTGCTCATGATGATACTGTACGTATTCGAAAGCATGAACCTGTCACCAATCAAGACCTAAGGCGCCGTATGGTTGAAGGATTAAAGCCGGTTGATGAAGCGAGAATTGGAAACGCCCCAGACGTTCCAATCTTCGACATCCTCCCTCTAGTCGAACCTGATGTAATTGCTCTAGGTTATGATCAGGAACACGCTGAGGACAGGATAAAAATCGCATTGCAAGAACGTGGTTTTGAATCTATAGAAGTTGTTCGAGTAGAGGGGTTGAGTGACGATCTTGATGGGACAAGGAAGATTATCGCTCGAATTCTTTCCCGTGCTAAAGGCGGTGAACAGTGATGTTTACTGGTATTGTTCAAGGATTGGGTGTTATCAAATCCATTCAGGAAGGTAATGGAATCACAACGTTTTCAATTGCCTGTCCAGATACTCAACACCTCGCCATCGGTGCAAGTGTAGCAATCGACGGTGTTTGCTTAACTGCGACCTCAATAAAGGATAAACTTGTGACCTTTGACATCATACCTGAAACCATGGAACGAACAACACTTGGTGAACGAGTTGTCGATGATGAAGTCAATATCGAACGTTCTCTTCGATATGGTGATGAGGTTGGAGGACACCTCCTGTCAGGGCACATTATTGGCCGTGGATTGCTTACATATTCAGAGCGTGTTGGTGAAGGCGCACAATTGAAAATCAAAGCCCCACCATCTATCCAGAAATACATTCAAACAAAGGGATATGTCGGTATTGATGGAATATCACTGACGCTTGGAGAGGTCATTGAAAATGAGTTTGACCTTCATATAATTCCCGAAACACTCCGCTTGACAACACTTGGCTCGAAGCAAGCAGGGGATGCCGTAAACATCGAAATCGATTCAACAACCATGATGATTGTGGAGACTGTTGAACGAGTACTAAAGGAGAATTAATTATGACAAATATTGTTGCAGTATGCGCTATGTATCACTCAGAAGAAATTGAACGAATGCTCACAATTGCGACCTCGCAAGCCGAAGATCTTGATTTGACAATATCTGATGTTATTCGGGTTCAAGGATGCATGGAAATACCACTTGCCCTCGATAGAGTGCTTTCCGATGAAGAAGTTGCAGGTGCATTTTGCTTAGGAATTATCGAAAAAGGAGAAACGGATCATGGACTTGCAATGGGACAAGCCGTTGTAAAAACCATTCTCGAATTACAACTCGTTCATGACAAGCCAATTGGTTTGGGCATCATCGGACCTGGGGCTCAACCTGAGCACATCAAGCCACGGTTAGGTCCTCACGCTACGGCTGCAGTTGATGCTTTGATACCGTTCCTATGATGCATTCATTCGCTTTTTCTTGTAGAAAATCGAACTCCAAATCACGATGATGATTGCAAGATTGGTAAACCAGACCCACGGTGTACTCCATCGTAATCCATCAAAGTGAATATCACTAAACGGTGCAAGGAATGGTGTTGGGAAGAACGCTGCGGTATGTGTTGGAATGTCATTAATGATGTGAATAAGCCAAGGCAACCACATCCACATAGCAGCATCCCTAGCAGACAGTGAATCGTTGGTAAACAAACGACGAGATACGCCTCTCTTCTCAAAAAAGATCCATGTAAAGAGGAATCCAATTGTCATCCAAACCAAGCTATGTGTGACTTGATATGCTTCCCATGCATACCAACCCAAGTCAGCAGTGACCGTATTTTCATCAATTTCGGGTCGATCTCCAACAATAAATGAATTCGGAATAAAGACCAGAAGATCTGGAAGAACACCCATTGCTCCAGCACCCCAAAACTTGGTTCGTCAATGGGTCGCTCCTGAACCCATGAACCAGTGTGAGACGACGTCCATAGAAGAACGACCAACCCCTCGCTTATCAATCTTCGATTAGAGATAGAATTGGTCAGTCGATTTTGACCCATTGGCCATTGGATGGGTCTCGATAGAAGGAATTCCCACTTCCTTCCGGATATTCAATCCACTCGCGTCCTTCTTTCATTGTTCCACGGGTCGCATATTCTGGATATATCAGAGGAGAGTTTTTGTCTTCACCTGCTAAACCATCTCGACGAAGTAAAAATCCTCCAAATAAGAGGGCAATAACGACAATTCCTGCGATTATAGCCCATTGTGCTATGGATGAATCATCTTGATCCGATGCCATGCCTCCTTGGCCTTGGCTATCAGAACAGCCGACTTGATTGGAGAATTCATCTGTAGGGGTTTTGGCACATTCATCAATTGCGTCTGCAATTCCATCATCATCAGAATCTCGCTGCCAACTTGAACATCCATCAGGAGATCCATCCGGCTTTGTCGTACCTGGACAAGCATCATTTCCGTTGAAAATTCCATCGCTATCGTCGTCCTTTTGATTCCATGAACAACCATTAGAATCTACAGATTCGTTTGCTCCAGTATTTGGACATGTATCTGTTCCTTTACAATCAGAAGGTCCGGATGATGGAGCATCTCTATCGCATACAGTATCGCTATCGCTGTCTACTTCAATGTCTGAGCATCCAACCTCATCAACGGTTAAATTAACGCCAGTCGATGAGCACACATCCCAGAAATCGTTTACAGTATCGCCATCTGTATCACGCTGTTTTTCACCACAACCTACCGAATCAGGTGTATCGAAAAGATCTGTATCAGGGCATAAATCATTGCCATTCTGTACATAATCGAGGTCTTCATCTTCTTGCTCCCAACTGCATCCTATCGAGCTGATTGGTTTTCCTGGTGGTGTATTCGGGCAATCATCTTCTCCAGCGCAATTTGATGGCCCTGTACTCATCGCACCTTCATTGCAAACTCCATCTAAGTCTTGATCGACTTGTTGATCTGTGCATCCAACATCATCCGTGAATATTCCTTCTGGACTATTTGGACAGAGATCAAACATGTTTGATACCTCATCAGAGTCATCATCTTGTTGTTCCCAACTGCATCCGTTTTCGTCGATACTGTTGTTCATTCCTGTATTTGGACATTGATCGGATAAATCCCCCATCTTATCTCCATCCGAATCACTTTTCCATACAATGTATCCATTTAGACCCCCTCCTAGACGAACAATTGCCTTACTTTCATCTGGAGAAACGTCTGAATAAATCCAATATGATTGATTAACATCAGCTGTTTTACCAATATAGTTGATGCTACTATGAGAATTCACAATTTCATATGTGTGGATTGACGAGTTGTAGTAATATGTCCCCCCATATGTCCTTTCAGCCATGCTTACATACAATAATTTGTTACTCCTAGAAAATTCAAGATTGGTTATTCTTGCCTCGTAAGTGACCTCCTGAGAATTACGTTCAACCGATGTGTAAAAAAGGAGTTCGAGTGAGTTAAACGAATGTATCTTTAAGATATCATCCTCCCATGTATAAACGAAATCACCTTCTGGTGAAAGAAGTAGAGAATCAATTGAACCTATGGATTTTGAGCGAATAAGATAGCCATCAAAAGTATCCCAAATCAAGATACTTCCAGACATGGTTCCAATCAAAGCAGTTCCATCGTGAGTGTACGTTAAAGAACCTGGAGAATAATTTTCATCAACAAACTTTTCCACTCCTGATTCTAGTTCGATTGCAATCATTTTACCAGTATATGTCCCATAATAAAAGTAAGAAATAGCAACTTCACCACCATCAGGATTTATTGCGTAAGCTTGGATAGAATCGCATTCCGAACTGAATGGATTGTGGACTGCTTCATCAGATCCAGAAACATCGATTATTGAATATCCGCATGTTGAATTGTAATAATTTGAACTTTCCCAAAAAACAATGATCGATTGTCCATTTGGTGTCCATAAATAGTCTTGAATATAGGTGTCTGGAACAGAATGTATGAATTCAGTTTCTAATGAAAAATTACTATCAAGCAGGAAAATATTTTCAGAATCATAGTCCCTTGTGATAATAAATTCGCCTGTAGGTGACCATTTCGGTGTTGAAAATTCACTTGTTCCGGGAATTATATCTTTATTGACCTCCCAAGAAATGATGTTTGGGCATGCATCAACTGCTGATAAAGGACAATTATCAGTCGAGTCAGAAAGGCCATCTCCATCGACATCCCTTTGGCTTGAACTACACCCGTAGATATTTCCTGGTTCACCGGTAGGTGTATCTGGACACAAATCATCGGAATCAGAGGATCCATCTCCATCAGTATCTTGCAACTGAGAGGGAGAGCATCCGCCACTGTTTGCAATTTCGTTTGTCTTGGTTCTTGGGCAGAGATCATCTCGGTCATTTACTCCATCGAGGTCCGTATCCTTTTGACTCAAACTACAACCCTTGGCATCAGACTCTTCGGTTTCAGGGGTAAAGGGGCAGATGTCCTGAACCTCCGCTACACCATCTGAATCTTCATCAGGCATCCATCCAGAAAGATAAGTCTCATAGCAGAGATTATCAAGAACAAGAAGTTCTCCATCACCAGAAGTAAATCTGAATTTTATCGCTCCATCATAATAACAATCATGCTCAGGTCCAGTTATCGATGAGATTTCCTGCCAATTGCTCGTGGAGTAAATGTCATAGTTTTCTTCATTTTGAAACATGATGGAATCTGAATTCGTAGAAAATGAAACAGGTCCTGATGCCGTTGAAGAAGTGAACTCCAGGCTGTAATCTGAGGTTGAATAAGCCGAAACACCATACTCAGTACTCATCACAAGGTAGTCGCCATCCGGATCTACAGACAATGGCCCAACCCCAGGGTTGTATGTCAGAGTAAAGCTTCGCTTCATGACCCACTGATAACCTACAAACGGGATGTTTTCAAACTCGTATTCATTTCCAGTGGCATCGTTGTTCACGTACCAGAGGATGTCTTTAGTCGGATGATGAACGGCATAGATTCCTGTAGAAGAGGTTCCTGTCACTTCTTCCCAATCTGGCCCCTCATACATTTTTCCACCGTCTTCACCAGTCATAAAAAGAACTCTTTCTCCATCTCCCGACCACGTGATTCCATTGATGTCGTAGTAATAGCCGTTTTCGGATAGGACATTGCCAGAAAATACTTGCTCCCAATCCGAGGTGCGATAGATTTCAAAATCCAAATTACCGTAAGCAACCAAGTAACTTCCATCCGGAGAAAACTCCAACAAATCGATACTTATGTCGGATTCCACGGATTCAATGAGTACGTTCCAATCGGAATTGTGGTAGATGGTGATGTAAGATTCGCCGTAACTTGGGCAATCAAGAGTTGCGATATAATCCGAATGTATATCATAATCAAACGTTGATTCGCAATGCATGCGTTGTTTTTGAGCCACCGCCCAGTCTCCTTCATGGATCGAATTACGGCCAGAAGTTTCAGTTGATTCATGGATTGAAATTTCAGTCATCTGCTCAGATTGTAGGGGAAGTGTACAACACAACAACAGGCTGGTTAGTAAGATTGGAATAAAATAACCATGCTTGTTCATATTTCTATTTGCCACACTGTAGTACATATGTCTTTATCCGACGCAGTATGTTTTTCCCAAACCAAATCAAGGAAAATTCCAGAGTTTGTATGGATAATGTTCAAGTCTGTCGGGGTGTTGGTCGGGAAGTGAGTCAGATGTCTGAAGTCCACAACCTCATCATAATCGGTTCCGGCCCTGCTGGATATACTGCTGGATTGTACGCTGCAAGAGCCATGCTTGAGCCTCTCATGTTCGCTGGATATATGTCTGGTGGACAACTTATGCTTACAAGCGATATCGAGAACTTCCCTGGCTATCCTGAAGGTATTGGAGGTCCTGAGATGATGATGCAACTTCGAGAACAAGCTGAACGCTTTGGACTCAAAGTTCAGGATAAGAATGTAGGGAGTGTAGATCTATCATCACGTCCGTACAAGGTCACTGTGGAAGGAGAAGAATTCCTCACTCATTCAATCATTGTCTCTACTGGAGCAGAATCCATTTGGCTTAACGCACCTGGAGAAGCTGAACAGAAAGGCCGAGGTATTTCCACATGTGCAACTTGCGATGGTGCATTTTTCCGAGATGAGGAAGTCATGGTCATCGGCGGTGGTGATTCAGCATGTGAGGAAGCAACCTTCCTTACACGATTTGCTTCAAAGGTCACGTTGGTTCACCGAAGAGACGTGTTCCGTGCATCAACCATCATGTATGAACGAGCAGCAAATCATCCAAAGATCGAAATCAAAACATTCAGACAGGTTAAGGAATGGCTCAGTGATGAGAAAGGACTTACAGGAGCAGTTCTAGAAGATCCAAGAGACGGATCTACTGAAGACATTGCAGTAACAGGTGCTTTCATTGCAATTGGCCACACACCAATAACAGACTTCCTTGGTGGTCAGGTTACTACTGATGATGAAGGCTACATTCTTCACCATGAACATACCATGACAAACGTACCTGGTGTCTTTGCGGCAGGTGACGTTGTTGATACTCGATACAAGCAAGCGATTACAGCAGCAGGTATGGGCTGCCAAGCAGCCATGGATGCTGAAAAGTGGCTTGAAGAGAACGTTCATTGAGCAACGATGTCTATTTGACAGACCTACGCTTGGGATGGCCATGGTCGATATGGAACGTCATGCCCGTCATCTCGTCCTTCCTAATGTTGGTCATGAAGGTCAAGAGAAACTGGCTGCAGCCCGTGTCCTTGTGATTGGAGCTGGTGGCCTAGGAAGTCCTGTTCTTCTTTATCTAGCAGCAGCAGGCATTGGTACAATTGGTATTATCGATGATGATGTCGTGGATATCTCAAATCTTCAACGCCAAATTATTCATCGAACAGAGGATGTAGGTTCAAAGAAAGTAGATTCAGCAAAGGCTCGATTGCTCGCATTAGATCCAAATCTTGAGATTGAACTTTACCCTTATCGCCTCAATCCAGAGAACGCTCTTGATGTCTTGCAAGGATGGGATGTCGTTGTCGATGGAACCGATAATATTCCAACCCGATATCTGATTGATGATGCTTGCCATTTACTGTCCATTCCATGGATTTACGGTTCAATCCACCGTTTTGAAGGACAAGTGTCTGTGTTTTCAACTGAACATTCTCGCTGTTATCGAGATCTCTTTCCCGAAGCACCACCTGCTGGTGCCTTACAAAATTGTGCAGATGCTGGTGTGTTTGGTGTTCTTCCTGGCGTTGTTGGCAGTATTCAAGCAACAGAAGTCATCAAACTCATTCTTGGATTAGAAACCAAATTGATTGGTTCATTACTCTTGTATGATGCTCTCGAAATGTCGACTCGTATGCTTCGTTTCGAGGCTTTGGAAACCCGAGATGAGATACAGGATTTGTCAGTCGTGCAACGACTCTTTGATGATCCATTGTATTGCATGCCGTCGAACAAACAGATTGATGAAGGGTCTTCAAATGGAAGGGACATGATGCAATCAATTGATGTGGCTTCCGTAAAGGCGAAGCAATCTGAAGGATGGAACCCGTTCATTATCGATGTACGTAGTGCAGAGGAACTTGAACAAATCCGATTGAATCGTTTCGGTCTTCATGCAGTGCATGATACAATCGCATCACATTCCTCAGAAGTTCCAGATGAAGGAGATATCGTGGTCATTTGCAGAAGCGGTATGCGTTCACAAATTGCAATCATGTTCTTGATTCAAGCAGGAATTGAGAATAATCGCCTTTACAATTTGGATGGAGGCATTATGGCATGGAGTCAAATTGCTCCAGAAGATGTCATAAGAGGCTAAAACAAGGGTGAGGTTCAAAGAGCGTAACCTCCCGTTGCTCGTTGGTCATCATGGCAAAAGTCATCGTTGCGGATGAGAATCAGGGTCGTAGGACCCTTCTTGCATCCACGCTTGAACGAGAAGGCTTTGATGTTACACGTGCTGGTACATTACGTCAAGCAGAGGGTACTGCTTTGGCTGTAATGCCAGAGATTGTCCTACTCGAAGGCGATTGGAGTTCGGGAGACGCGATTGACGCTTCTCAGCGATTGATGGGTGATCCTGAGTTTGCATTCAAGTGTCGAATTGTGATGTTGTCGAGAAGCACATCGAGTGAGTTTTTACTCACTGCTGCAAAAGCAGGTATCCATGAAGTTATTGGAAAACCAGTTGATATGAGTAAACTCATAGAGCAATTGTGGAAACATGCTCGTAAGCAATTTGTTCCACCACCTGCCGATGTTGAAGTCGGAGGTGGAGGCGGATCATTCGATGTAGGAATGATGGCTGGCGGTGGCGGCTGGGCTCTTCCTATGCTCAAAGGACTTGTAGGTCCAGATCGAATTAATGAGTCGTTCATCAATGAAATTCTTACCCAAATGGGCGAGGATGGGATGGAAGTTGACTTGGACCTTGAAGCAACAGATCTTTCGAACATCTTACGAATTGCTCTAAATCGCTTGGTTCAGGATGGTGATGAGGCGCAAGGTGGAGTAGGTCCTTCGTTTGAAGAACTTAAGAAAAAGAAAGCGCTTGGCGATTTAAGCGATCAATCAAAGTCGGTATCAATGGGAGGAATGGAATCGATTCTAGAAACTCAGGCTGACAATATTGCTTCTGAGATTGAATCTGTAATGGATGAAATTCTTGATGAAACACCAGAACAGGTTGCAATACTACCGGATGATCACCTTGAACGCATCGACCCACAGGTTCTCAACATGACTCGTCTTACCACTGAGATGGTTCACGAATTGATGTGGGATTTAGGCCGACCAGGGGCAGTTTCCGATACAACTCTCATGACTCGAATCGAAGATGCAACCGAAATGCTTGGCGATGTGTTGTCATCATTGCCTGAATCTGAAGAGGAGTAGATCTCAATGAAGAGTTTACCAAAACCTTCCGACCTTCAGCTGCCCAGGCCATCAGAACTTCATCTAATGGATGGTCAAAAAAACCTGCAGAAGATGAAAGAGCAACAACCTAATCTCTATAGATGGAGGGCTTGGTTTGGATTTTTCGTCTTACTTATCTGTGCAGTGGCAGGATATTTCTTGTTTCGAGATGCGGCTGAAATCATTGAATGGTTCAAGGGATTTGGGCTATGGGGTCCGTTCTTATTCACCATAATGCTCTCATTGGCAATCGTGTTGTTGTTGCCCACTCCGTTCGTAAAGATTGGTGCAGGAGCAATATTCCCATTCTGGATTGCCGCGATAGTCAACTTTGTTGCATCAATGCTTGGCGGCCTCATTGCTTTCGTCCTCGGAAGGTGGATGTTTCGCGAATCAATTCAAGCATCGATACAGAACGATGTAAGGATGCAGAATATTGAGAAAGCTCTTGATCAAGACGCTATGAAAATATCAGTACTGGTTCGCTTATCTCCAATTCTTCCAGATGAATGGCTCAATTACATTATGTCCGCTACACCCGTTTCATTACGCGTCTTCTTGGTTTCAAATACATCAAGCCTGATCTACTGCTTGATTTATGCATATTATGGACATGCTCTTGGCTCCATTGCTTTGAGTCGTTCAGGGGTTGGTGGTTTGAGTAATTCTCCTCTCGGTTTGTTCATGCTCCTACTCGGTATAATTGCAACTGTAATCGTAACTGTTATCGTCACCAGAACATCAATTCGAGTTCTTAGAGAATCTATTGGAGAAGAGGAATAATTCAATTTTTTGATTGTAAGACCAATCCATAGCATTGAAACTTAGGCGACCTTCGCAGATACGGGGGCGGGGTATGTCACAAGGAACACTTCCAACAATTCACGGTGCTGATTGGTCGCCGAAATCTGCATGCGTTTTCACCCAACCATTGCTTATTGATGCTGCTCGGGCAGAAGTAATGCGGTTCTTTACAGAGCGTCATGAAGGGCATGTTTTTCTTGCTGCAAACGTTTGGGATCATCTCCATGTTGATGGCCAACAATCCTTCGATGGAGAATCATGGCATTCTTTCTCTTCACGTTTCGTAGATGCTTTCAAAAAAGGATTTTCAGCTCAGAATGAACTCAAAATCAAACCTATAATGGATGATGAGGTCATGCCTCGAAGAAGCATAAACGAGCACTTGGAACGAAGGATGAAACATATTATCATCGATATACGTCTTTGTTTCCGTCGTTTAGCGCATTACATGTCAACATCCATGGAGAATCGAATGGAATGGCAGCGCATGATGACAAGAACTCGTGCAATGGATGCCCATCTCAAGGACGTTTTCTTTTCTGGTATGGAAACACCAGATGGTTCACGATTTGGTGGCAAAGGATTTCGATCTACATGGCAGGAAGGAGTTGTTGCAATAGCAACCGCTCTGAAGCGAACAGATGAACCGAATAAAGATCACACACCAGGTAACGGCTACGACGGGGACCTTGTTGCCCCGATGATTCGAGACGTTGGTCTTGCTCTCGAGATGGGAGACACCGTCGTTGATGTCATGTCTGCTCAAATGGGTAT
>CAXDRT010000001.1:0-60677 GCA_963991835.1 uncultured euryarchaeote | reverse complement strand
ATTCTATTGGCTATGCCTGACGGTGACCGCTCACCATTCATTCAAGCAGGAATTTCACGAAATGCATGGGGTCGTCAACGCCAATCCTTCGAAGCAGCAGTAGTCGTCGATTTACCTCTTCATGAGTCATCAAATGTGAAGGTGGCTCGAACTGCGGATGAATTTGGGCACACGCCTTTAGCAGTGGATGGTCAAAGCGATAATGATGGCTCTGCATTGTTCCCCGGTGTGTTTATCCGAGCGCCTCGGTTCGAATCCGAATCGGTAACTTGCGATATCGTCGCTCGATTTGGTGATGAGATCGTTGGTGTTATTGACGGTTCAAAATGTGCTGTAACCTTCCATCCAGAACTTACCGGTGATCGGCGCTTCCACACTTGGCTTTTGCAACAAATAGTGAATTAACGACCGACGTATTGAACAATAAGAGGCTTGGAGGATAACACATGGTCGTTCAACTTCCCATGATTTCAGAGGTTTTACCTGCTGAAGAAGGTGAAGCAGAAGGTTGCATACAATGCCAGCAAGGGCGTAAGCTCGTCCTTTTTGTAACTGGTAAATGTCATTGGGGTTGCGATTATTGTCCACTTTCTGAAAATCGCAGAGAGTCTCCTGATATGTTTGCTAACGAACGTCGATGCAGTACTTGGGAGGAGGTTATTGAAGAAGCCAAAGCCATGAAGGCAACCGGGACTGGTATCACTGGAGGCGATCCAATGCTTGATCCACGCCGCTCAGTAGAAGCAGTTGCTGAACTCAAAAAGGCCTTTGGCTCTGAACATCATATTCACCTCTACACGTCAATTCCATTCAAGGATGAGTGGGTTGGTAAACTTGCTGAGGCTGGTTTGGATGAACTTCGTTTCCACTTACTTGATGGAACAACTCGCCTTTACGAAGATGTCATTCGCTCGGCACATCAAGCAGGTATCAATGTTGGAATCGAATTGCCATGTGAGCCTGATAAGGAAGCCTCGATGTTTTCTCTTCTAGATCAACTCGCTGAACTACCAATCCAGTTCATTAATCTCAATGAACTTGAGATTACAACTGGAAATCAAGAGAACATGGATGTGCGTGGATTTAATCTTTCGAGTGGACTATCTGCTGCAGCAGAAGGTTCTCTTGAACTTGGTCTCCGTTTGAAAGAGGCATCAAAAGACAAACCCTACCATCTCAAATTCTGTACTGCTTCATACAAAGATGCTGGGCAACTAAGGGCACGTTTCCGTCGACGAGGTAAGGCCACACTTCGGCCCTATGAGCAATTGTCTGAAGATGATACGATTCTGTTTGGTGCAATTCCAACAGAACCATCAGATGCTCGGGATGATGTAGAAGAACTACGAGAAACCCTTGCAATTGATTCTGCATGGCTTCGTTATGATGCTCAAACACAACGCATCGAGATGCCAGTGAGTGTTGCAGAAGAACTTTCGGATCTGCTTTCAGTTCCTGTCCTTATGGTTGAAGTTCATCCTACTCATGAACGTCTTGAGGTTTCGGTTGTTCATTTGAATGAGCATCGTTGATTTAGGAACAACTATATGATTGCGAATAGAAGAATCGCCATGAAGAAGATTGCCATTCTCCTTGCCTGCACAATGATGCTTGCTGGATGTACAGAATTATTGGATGACTCGACAGAAGCGACAACATATACAAATCAAGATTTAGATGGCATCTACATGTCTGCTGGATTTGGACTGTATGTGGACATGAACGATGATGATACATTTGTCGTTTACTCCCTTCAAATCGATGATTGTTTCGATACGGAAGAAGAAGCAAACAGCGAGATGGCAGAATTGAATTCGGATGGGTACTTCGAAGATGTGTATGGTTCAGATGCAACACTTGTGGTCGTAAACAACTGTCTCTACGTTCAGGTACCTGCTGAAGAAGAGGACGACATATCCTTCAATTTCACATTAAAATCCCACGCAGGCACTCCTTACATCGAAATGATCGCTACAGAGGAATCATACATAGGCGACTTTGTATGTGATGATGGGGAAGAAATTCCTGCAGATTGGGTCAACGATGGTGAGGACGATTGTTCCGGTGGAGAGGATGAGGCCGAGGATGCAGCTGATTCCGTTGAATCAGAAACAATGGAACTTCGAGCCTACCTTTCTGCAGATGGTTATGGGACAATCATCTACCCAGAAGGCACATTGGATGATGAAGAAACCTACTGTATGTCAATGGGTCCCTCTGAGACCATGTTCACATTCTATCAGGCAATGAGCGCAATGGAGAATGTATCAGAGGAAGAACTTGAGGACTTCGATCCAGAAGATTTCAGCACGTACCCTTCCCTCATTACCGACATGTTCACTATTTTTGATCAAAATTATGCTGCAAGTGCAGCATCGAGCCTCTCCTCTGCGGACTGTGGTGATTTTGAATCAATACTCATGGATTGGATGTATATTTGGGTGGGGTCTCTCGCTGAAAGTAGTACTGACGGTGGTTTGATCATTTACAGTTTCAATTTTTCCGATGCGTCTGGAGTGCCTACTTCATCTGCAGGTGATTCACTTGTTTACGTTTCCATGGAACAAGGAAATGATCTGAGTTGGTCGGACGTCATAATTCAGATGTCCGTGGATGCTGGCGCTTACTTTACCTGCACGAACCCGGATCAAGCCTCAGATACGGGATGTGCAGTTTCCGATAACGATGATGGCATGTGGGCATTTGGCGAAGATGTCACAATCAGTGAAGGATCAGACGACTTATGCGCTGGGTCTTGTGAGGTGCAAGTACGAATCTATAACCCCGATGAAAGTCGTCTCATCTATGAATCAAACGCAATTTATGTTGAATGATTTTGTACATTAGTTTCATTTGCAATCATCAAGTGGGTGAGGTATGGGGCTACTTGGCCAAGCCGATTGGGACGTTTTCAAGCGTTCCGAAACGTGGAAGGCTTTCGGTATAGCCGTGATTATGTTCGGCACAATCGCATTTGCAGGATTGACATTATTCGATAGTATTGATGATATTTTCGAATCCGATGCCGATCCTGCTCCAATTCCAGATATTCTGATGGATTCTCTTAATCGGTCTGGAATTGAATCCGAGATCGCTGATGGAAACGGTCAGATTAGTACGTCCTCTCTCCGTGGTGATGTGATTATTTTTGACATGATGGCTCACGATTGCTCAAATTGTCATTATGTCCAGGAACACATTGAGGAAAACATGGATGCATGGGAGGCATTAGCTGAAGAGAATGGTGTTGGATTACACATTCTGGGTTATGGCTCTTGGTATATTGAAACGGTTGACTATCTGAACACTCCCGGCGGAGAATATACTGTTCCATTGTATCCTACAGGTCTTGGCTCTGAACAGGCTGCAACTCTTGAGGATGGGAGTACTGCAGATCCTGTTCGACTGTTCACAACAGCTGGTGCTGGACAAATCCCAGTCGTTATGATTATTGATGTTGAAGGTTACATTATTGAGAAACAGACAACAGGTACTCCTGTCGGAGGATGGGGTGAATTCGATTCATCACTTGAATCTGCATTGACTGGAAATGTTTCGGTTACAATGTCCGACAGAATTGCTTGGGAAGAACCCTCAACATCCTTTGTTGCAGTCTTTGTACTTGGAATGATTCTGTCCATTCTGGTTTACTTCTCACCATGTGCATTCCCTGTTTTACCAGGGTTCATTTCGTATTATCTCAGTCTCGGTGCTCGAGAGGATGAACTGATTGAAGAGGGGAAACTGAAAACTAAAATGCCATCTTCATGGGTTATTGGTACACTTGCAGGATTGGGAATGTGGACGTTCTTTATCCTCATTGGAATCCTTGCATTTGCAATGGGTGAAGCATTTGCCAAGTCTGGTTTAATCCATATCATTGCTATTGGGATTGCATTACTTCTTGTGATTTTAGGCACAATTATGCTCCTTGGTATCACTTCCCATTTACTTGGATTCGTTCAAAAACTGGTTGATAGATGGTCAACGACAGAAATGGATGAAACCTTCACGCCTCGTAGAAACATGTACCTCTACGGTATTGGTTATGCTGCTGCATCCATCGATTGCACTGCTGCTGCAGTTCTTCCATTCGTGATTTTCCTTGGCACTCTTGGCACATCCGCAGTTATATCTGGCCTCAGTGGATTGATGATTGGTTTATTGATTTTGATGATTCTCGTTACAGTACTTGTTGGTCTCGGCCGTCAAGTAATGATTAATTTCCTACGAAGAATGACTGGAATGATCAAACTTGTTGGCTCATGGATGATGATCATGGCAGGTATTGGCTTGACAATCTATCTGACTCAGCCAGAGGTCGTTTCATCTGTATTTGCTTGAATCAATACACTTTCGAGTAGATGAAGTTCATCCCATTCGATGATTCGATCACCAATAATTGCGGCCTCTTCATGATCGTGTGTTACATGTATTGCTGGGATATTTTTGGATTTCAATGTCGCTCGTATCTCTGCTGCTAATTGTCGTCTCACGCTTAAATCAAGAGATGATAATGGTTCATCAAGAAGTAATAGTTCAGGGTTTGTAAGCAACGCTCTTGCGAGAACAACGCGTTGAGATTCTCCACCAGAAAGCGTTTCTATTGATTGATTTTTCATCGTATAGATCCCCATGTCTTTCATAATTTCATCCACTTCTTCCATATTACGATCTTTCTTCTTTCTGTATGCGAAGAGTATGTTTCCGAGTACATCTTTGTGAGGAAATAGAACAGGTCGTTGGAATAGCATGCCAATATTTCGGTCCTCGGGTTTGATTTGATTCAAGATTCTTCCATTGAGGTGAATTGTCCCTTCATCTGGTTTTACAAAACCAGCAATCGCTCTTAGCAATGTTGTCTTTCCACATCCACTTGGGCCCAATATCACAAGAATCTCGCCTTCAGCTAAGGTAAGATTGCATCCTTGGACGATGATGTTTTCATCATAGGATAGTGTTAGTGATTGAATTTTGATTGTCATTAGAATCCTCCTCCTTGATGTTCTCTAAAACGTTCTGTGATGACAAAGAGAACAAACGTTACGATCATCAAAAGAGAAGCAGTAGCCATAGCTACTGGTTCAACAAGTTGGAAATATTTTGGTCTGGCCATCAATTGGTCAACCAGTATGGGTAAGGTGTCCCAAGAACCTGAACGCAAAAGAATCCAAGATGCTCCGAATTCACCCAATGAAAAGGCGATGGAAAGAGTTGCAGCAACCACAAGTGAACTTTTCATCAAAGGAATTCTCACTCTTATGAATCGTTGGTATTGTGAATAACCAAGCATAGCAGCAGTTTCATCGTAATTTGAATCCAAACTCCTCAGGGCTGGTAAGAGGATTCGAATTACAAATGGTGTTGTAAGCATTGCATGCGGAATTATAGGAAGGCCGTACCATTGGAAGAGCTCTGGCCACACCTTGAGTACGCCGAGTAATACACCCAATCCGACCATGACTCCTGAAAGTGCCAATGGGAGCATGGAGAGTAAATCAATAGCCATTGCCGTTTTCTTTTTCCCTCTTGATTCGAATGCATGTATTGATGAAGCAACAGCATAACCGAGGAGGATTGATACAACCATACAAGCAATTGCATAAACAATTGAGTTTGCTAAAGCATCTGCAGCTGAGACATACGTCAAATCACCAGTAAGAGCAATGTCCCACGCTTCGGTACTCCATCGATACGATTCATTGGCTCGATCTCTGATTCGAACGGAAGAGATCAACATAGAAGCCAATGGGGCAAGTGCGAACAAAAGAGCGAAAGAGACGCCTATTCGTGCAAGCAGTGATGGTCTTCCTGCTGTCTTTCTTGCAAAAGACTCGGAGACAACATCATTTGATATCGATTGCTTTTGTTGCCAATAACCCGCTAAACCAAGAGCAAAAAGAAGAATTATGCCTTGTAATGTTGCTCCACCAAGAACCAGTAGACTTGTTTCTGTTCTGTAATTATAGATGCCTGCTGCACCACCTTCTACAGCCATCAATGCTTCGAGAGTCCACATATCTGGAGCAAGCCATCGAACCAAAGCAAATGATGTGAATGAAAATATGAATGCGAAAAGAAAAGCTGAACCAATAGACGTTCTCAACATTGGCCACCAAAAATATCTCGCTCGGCCGAATCGAGTTTTTCCGATAGGCAGTAAGCGAATGGCCTCCTCATATCGTGGGGGTATTGTTGCGATTTTTGGTTCAACAAAACGAATGACTAGGGCGATATTAAACCAAGCATGGGCAAGTAATAAGGCAATAATATGGCCAGAGTTTTCGATTCCAGTTGCATCGGATAGCCAACCAATAAATCCAGTTTCAAATCTGAGATCTATTCCAATAGATTCAATCGCCCCTCCTGTTTTGAAAAGAGCAAGAAAACCCATCGCTGCAATGATAGTTGGAGTCACAAAGGGAAGGGTTAGTGCTGCTCTGATAATGTTCAGATGCTTCCACTGATGTCTGCCTAGCCACCATGCAATAGGCAAGCCAATCACAAGAGTAAGCGTGGCAGAAAGTAATGCTTGAATGAATGAGAAATAGAGTGCTTCACTTCCTAATGGATGGTCTGGTAATAGATAGATTGCAGTGAAAGGGTCTTTTCCAGTTACATCTATCAACCGTTGAACTGCAAGATATATCGGAATGAGAATCAATCCCAAGTATACGAAAATTGGTACACTTCGAATACTACGCAATGTCATGCCTTCAACTCAGATTGAGTCTGTCGAATCTCGCCATTCCTTAAGCCAATTCTCCATTTCCTGACCAATGAGATCCATTTCAATCGTTGATGGTTGAGTTGGAACAGGGCTGTGATATCTGTAACCGTCTGTCTCAGGGAGGTCCTTGCCCTCCAAAACTGAATACATCAAATTGTTTTCAGGCATGTTTGTATTCACTTCATCGCTGAGTAAGTATTCAATGAAGGCATTGACGGCATTCTTTGAACCTCCTCCATTGACAGATGCTGCATATTCAACTTGGGAAAATGAAGCGTAGTCGATATCGACAGCAGCTGAAATCGTTGAATTTCCACCATAATATGCTTCGACACCGGGAGAGTGGCAGTATGATACTGTAAGCCATGCATCACCTATGTGACCCTCATTCCATATTCCATAGCCTCCAGTGTAGTGGGTTTCGTATGCTTCAGTCCATCCGCTTGTGAAAATGGCATCATTTTCTGCCATCTCAGCCCACCAATCAAATGCAGTCATGTTGCTTGTTTGTTGGTCAAAATAGTCAATGGTTGCAACCATGAACGCTCTTCCAGGGGATGATGTAACTGGGCTAGGAAATGCAGTTCTTCCCTTCCAGTCAGGCGATGTTAGTTCTTCGAGTGTAGATGGGAAGGAGATGTTATTTTCACTCAATGCTTGTGTATCTGCATTAAGACAGATGTACCCTTGATCAAAGGGAACTGCTTTGTTACCACTGTACGGTGCTGTTGCCTTAGAGTCGAGGTTTGGAATCTCTGCATTATGTTCTGCCAGTAAATCAAATTGCAAGGCAGTCTGGAGATATGTGTTGTCGAGTCCGAGTGCTAAATCAGCCTGTGGGTTGTCTTGTGTGAGTAAAAGGTGTTCGAGAATACCTCCTGCATCATCTGTTCGAATCATCTCAACTTGAACGCCAGTCTGATTCGTAAATTCATTAAGGACATCATCTGTAATTGCAATAATATCGTATGTGACAATTGTAAGGACGCAATCATCCCCAGTATCTTTACCATCATTACATTCAAGATCCTCGTTTTCTGTACCAAGGAGCTTGACTGCTGGATTCTCCGTACATCCACTAAGTGGGAGGCTTAGCATCAATAATACTACAAGAAGGTGTAACTTCAGTTTGATCCCTCCAATGCATGGATGAGATTGTGACATCTGTCAACGACTTCGAGCGGGTTGGTTGCAAGAACATAGAGTGAAGGTTCCCAGCCAAAATCGCCGATGTCTAGGATCGCATCGATGTTGCCTTTCATTTGTTCAATACCATCTCTATCACCGTCTGCAAGGGTCCATCCAAGTTGATCACAAGCGTCCCGGACAGCATCAATATCTGTCCCATCATGGTCACCAGGAGGTCGAATATTAATGATTGAATTCTTACTTTCATCCATCTTACGAACGTCCAGTAATATTCCAGCAAGTGTCTTTGATGAACCAAATTCAGGTCGGCTGTGGGTTCGTAATACATCACCAACTGCTGTGACCTTACCTGGAATTGAAGCAACCTCTTGCGTTGTTGTTGCAGTCTCCATACAGGATGCAATATTCAGTCCGACTTGTGGTATAACTGGCAAAATCAACTTCGAATCAAGTCGACTTATGGCCCATTCAAGTCTACGAATCATAGCTTGTTCCTTTTGGTTCGCTTCTAAATCCATCCCAGTGAATGTTTTGTCATATCGAAGAACTTGATTGTTGCCAAATTGGAATTCAATAACAAATCGCTGACGCAGTAGTGGTTCTTCTGGGCCAATCGAAATCAAGCCTGATGCAATTTCCTTTGCCCATCCATCGACAGTAAGCGAATCAGCAGAACCAGGGAGGTCAAGAATCGGTTTTTGGTACTGGCGAGAAATAGTACTTTGGGTTGTGCCTAACATTGATGCTATGTCCATTTGAGACCAGCCTTGTGAGCGTAATTCTCTTGATAATTGCATATGTAATCGTGTGAGCCATTTATCTCCATTCTCTCCCAGCATGATGTTACGAAAGGGGTTAGGTTATTCAATGTATTTATCCTCTCATGCGTTATGCATAAATTAGCAACCTCCGTGATTCAACAGGGACGTTCAAAGACCTCATAGGACAGCCTAAGATTCATGGGGGCAGAGGAATTTCTGGATGAAGTCTTATTTCGTGTCAAAGATTTCTTGAAACGCTCTCAAAAAGAAGATATTATCCGAAGTAGTTTACCTCGTGATTCACTTGGGAAAACAATAGATTTGAAACTCCCGATCGAAGGACATGGAATTGACGCTGCTCTCGATGATATTGATTCAGTACTTCGTCATTCAGTCCACACAACAGCTCCTGGATTCATGAATCCGTTATGGGGTGGGTTATCAGTTGCCTCGATTGCTGGAGAATTGGTTACTGCTGCGACAAATACAGCAATGTATACTTACGAAATTGCCCCAATTGCTACGTTAATCGAATCTACTATCATAACACGAATGGGTGAACTTGCAGGATTTTCAACATCCAAAGGGACATTGACAACTGGTGGCTCGAACGGGAATATGCTTGGTTTACTTTGTGCAAGGCAATCAATGGATCAGAAATCGTCATCCTTAGGATTTGATGGTAGGAATGCAGTTGTTTTTGTATCCGAGGAGGCTCATTATTCGTATAGCATAGCAGCCAATGTAATAGGCATAGGTTTCATGAATTTAATCAAAGTGCGATGTGATGAAGATGGAAGAATGCGACCCGATTCTCTGGAAGAGGAGATACAAAGAGCACTACATTCTGGACAACGACCATTTGCAGTGTTAGCAACAAGTGGCACAACAGTAAGAGGTTCGTTTGATCCTCTTCGTCCACTCGCTGAAATATCCCACAGACACAATCTTTGGCTGCATGTCGATGCTGCTTGGGGCGGCGCTTGTCTGTTTTCAAATCAATATCGTTCTTTGATGGATGGAATTGAACTCGCAGACAGCTTTTGTTGGGATGCGCATAAAATGATGGGTATACCATTAATTTGCTCCGCATTTATTGTAAAAGATGGAAACATTCTACGCCAAGTTTGCTCGACTGGTACTGAAGCCCATTATCTGTATCATGGTGAAGCAGAAGATGTGGATCTTGGACGTTACTCCCTGCAATGCGGTCGAAGAAATGATGCCCTGAAGTTATGGCTGGCTTGGAGAGAGATTGGAGATGCTGGTTGGGCATCGATGGTCGATCGATTTATGGAACTTGCAACCTATCTTGAACTCAAAGTAGAGGCAACACCAGAATTGGAAATGTCCTCTTCTCGAATGTGGACAAATGTTTGTTTCCGTTATGTTGGGAGTACTGCTTTGGAAGAACTCAATGAACTGAATGTTGAATTACGTCACAGATTATTGCAAGATGGACGATTTATGGTTAGTAAGAGCACTATTGACGAACAAATTATCCTTCGTTCGGTTATTTCAAACAATCAGATTACAGAATCGAGTCTTGATTCCTATATCGATCGGGTTGTGGAACTCGGGCGAGATATCGAGAGAGGTCTTCCCTCTCAGTAGTCAAGTAAACGAAACTTTGAGAACTAAAACGGGATAGTGTAGGTATGAGCAATGATGAACCAGTAAGGACCGCTCTTTTTGAAGAGCATAAAACGATGGGCGGGAATCTTGTAGATTTCCATGGGTTTGAATTGCCAATATGGTATTCAAACATCAAGTCAGAACATATCGCAACACGTGAAGGTGCGGGAATCTTCGATGTATCTCACATGGGTACATTTCGTTTCTCTGGTGAACGTGTACTTGAGTGGCTTCAATCATGTGCAACACAGAACGTGACTGCGGTTTCACCTGGTAGATGTGCTTACACACATTTTCTTGACCATGATGGATTCATCATTGACGACATGATTTTTGCAGTTGTTTCGGAGACTGAGATCCTTGGAGTTCCAAACGCATCGATGATTGATGTGATGTGGAAATGGTTCCATCAACTCAATCCAGAACGGATGGGTGTCACTCTAGAGAATCTCTCGCCTTCGATGTCGATCATTGCCCTTCAAGGTCCAACAAGCAAAGATATGTTGGACGCTGCATTTGGTGAGGGCCAACATGTTGGTCGTTTCAAATGGAGTGCATTATCTGAAAATAACCTTGGCGTTACTGGATGGATTCAAGGAACAGGTTATACTGGTGAAGCAGGATATGAGATATTTGTTCCAAACGAAGATGTTGTGGCTGTTTGGAGAGCTCTCGCAGAAGCTGGAGCAACCCCCATCGGATTAGGTGCAAGAGATACGCTACGACTGGAAAAGGGGTACCTACTCTCAGGAGTTGACTTCCTATGGCCTGGCCTAGATGATGGTTCACACACATTTCTCGCAAGAGATTCTTGGGAAACAAACGTACCGTTTGGCCTAGATCTTGGTCACGAGTTTACAGGTAAATCTCGAGTTGTCTCCCATTCTGATACCGACGCACGTTGGTGGGGAATCAAGTATCTCGAACGAGGTCCATTGCCGCGACCAGGTAAAGGTGTCACGACATTGGATGGTTCAGTGATTGGTGAACTCACCTCAGGGGCACCTTCGCCTTCACTTGGCAACACAGGCATTGGAATTGGCTATATTTCAGGTGTTAAAGAGGGCGATGAAGTCTTGATTGCCGCAAGTCCAAGGTCGTCTGTTAAGGCCGTAATTGTGCGGCCACCATTCGTCTGAAACAGGTTCCAACTCCTGATGGCTCAATGACGAATATTATGAGGGCTACGCGATTGGTTCAGCACACCTGCGGAGGTGCTTTTGAATGGTTGACCAACTCCCGAATCTAGGAAGAGAAAAAGAAATGCTTCAAGAAATGGGTTTCGACTCGATTGATGCGCTGTTTGCAGATGTTCCTTCTGGTGTTCGTATGAACGAAGACCTCCCTCTCCCTGATGCTCAAAGTGAAGAAGAACTACTTGCTGATGCAAAGCGCCTTCTTGGATCAAATGTAGCTCTTGGTGAAAAGGTATCTTTTCTTGGTGCAGGTTTGTATCGTAACTTCGTTCCATCCAGCGTTTTCCAGTTGATTACTCGCGGTGAATTTCTCACCTCTTACACGCCATATCAGCCTGAAGTGTCTCAAGGAATGCTGCAGGCAATGTGGGAGTTCCAGTCGCTTATCTCCGAATTAATTGCTATGCCTGTGACAAATCTCTCTCTCTATGATGGGTCCACCGCAGCAGCTGAAGCGATTACATGTGCAGTCCGTGTTCACAATAGAAAGGCTGAGCAAAAGAACACAGTTTACATTTCCGAACTAACACCTCCTGACCGATGTTCAGTCATCTACAATTACTGCCAAGGTGCTGGAATTGAAATTAAGAAATTAAGGCATCATGAAAACGGTCTTATCGATCTCGATGATGTTGCTCATGCTGCTGGATCTTGTGCTGTGTATGTAGAACAACCAAATCCACTCGGTATCATCGATGGCGGCTATCCAGAATTGAAAGAGATGATAGGCGAGCATACGGCTCTCATTGTTGCCATACAACCAATCTCACTGGGACTTGTTGAAGCGCCAGGAAACTATGGCGCTGATATTGTTGTTGGAGAAGGACAACCTCTCGGAAGTCCAATTACAGCAGGAGGGCCAATTTACGGAATCTTTGGATGCACCAAACCATACCTACGTCTCATGCCAGGTCGAATTGTTGGAAGAAGCATCGATGTTGATGGAAAAGAAGCATACTGTCTGACTCTATCAACTCGTGAGCAACATATCAGACGACATCGCGCAACCTCGAACATCTGTACAAACGAGACACTAATCGCTTTAATGGGCGCGATGCATATGTCTCTTCTTGGACCAGAAGGCCTTGAAGAATTGGCAATACGAAACATGGCTGCATGCACGTATGCTAAACAAAAAATAGCTTCTATTCCAGGGCTATCTCTTGTTCATGAGCACCAATCCCACTTCAATGAATTTGCAATCGAAGTTCCTGATACTGGTAAGAACTGCTTGACATATCTCGAGGAAAAGGGAATAATTGGTGGGTTTGATCTTTCGTGGTGGTATCCTGACCAATCAAATCGTTTGTTACTGACGTTTACTGACCAGACCTCTGGTGACGACATCGAACGACTTTCGATAAGTCTTGAATCATGGGTAAAGGAGGTGACTGCATGAGCCACCTTTTTGATCATCACGGCGCTCCTGGTAAAGGGTATGCTCAACCGAAACCACTTCTCGAGGCTTCCAAACTATCACTTCCAAATAATCTCGCTCGCAAGAGCCTTCCCCGATGGCCAAGACTCTCTGAACCAGAAATGGTTCGCCATTACACTTGGCTTTCAAAGAGAAACTTTGGAATTGATACTGGATTTTACCCACTTGGCTCTTGTACAATGAAGCATAATCCACGTGTGAACGAAGTTATTGCTCAACTTCCAGGTATCGCCGATATCCATCCTCATCAGCCTGAACATCAAATCCAAGGCTTGCTTTCAATTTACTTTGAAATGCAAGAGATGCTTTCCATCTGTGCAGGTATGGATGCAGTCACATTGCAACCAGTTGCTGGAGCACAAGGTGAATTTACTGCAGTTCGATGTTTCCAAGAATACTTTAGACATCGTGGTGAACACCAAAGAACCAAGGTCATTGTTCCTGATTCGGCACATGGAACGAATCCTGCGAGCGCTGCTATGGCTGGCTTCGAGATCATTGAGATTCCAAGTAAAGTCGATGGCCGCATCGACCTTGATGCACTACGTGCAGTCGTTGGTGAAGACACAGCAGCAATGATGATTACGAACCCCAATACACTTGGTTTGTTTGAACATGATATTGCAGAAGCATCCGAAGTCGTCCACGGCGTTGGTGGATTGATGTACTATGATGGGGCCAACTTCAACGCTATTCTAGGAAGGACAAGCCCTGGTCTGATGGGCTTTGATGCAGTTCATTACAATCTTCACAAAACCTTCAGTCAGCCACATGGAGGAGGAGGTCCTGGATCTGGACCGATTGGTGTAAAGCAACATCTTGCGCCATTCCTACCAACACCTATTGTCTCTCGGAGAGAAGCAAATGAATCAGAACAGGAGCAAGCCGTAGATGATTTCTGGTACACATGGCATGAGCCAGAACATACGATTGGTAAGGTTCAGCAGTGGCATGGTAATGCAGGTGCAATCATTCGTTGCTGGGCATATTATCGACGATACGGTAAGGAACTTCGAACCATGTCTGAACATGCGGTTTTGAATGCAAATTATCTTCGCCATGCAATTCACAGAGAAGCAAAGGCTGCTGGGGTCGATCACATGTTTGTTGATGGAGCTGAAACTGTCGTGGCAAAACACGAATTCACACTCTCTCTTGCACCAGCAAAAGAATCATTGGGGATTTCAGCAATGGATGTGGCCAAAGGGTTGCTCGATATGGGCTACATGGCTCCAACAGTCTATTTCCCACTGGTCGTCCCAGAATGCATGATGATTGAACCAACTGAAACGGAATCGAAAGATACACTCGATACATTTGCAGAAGATTTTGCTAAAGTCCTTCAAGTCGATGCAGAAACGTTGCATAATGCTCCAATAACCACACCTGTTCGTCGTGTAGATGAAGTCTATGCAGCACGGAATCTTTGTCTTCATCATCCATTTGATGAATGATGACTAAATTCCACTGGTTCTTGAGTAAACTGCAACATCTCCCAAGTCAGTTGGGATGAATGGACAAGTAAACCGAATCCAATCAGTACCGCTTGCAGAAGGGTCCAAAACCATGAAATCGATGCGATTGAGATGACAATGGCTGTTGCGAGGATCATCAAACCCACAGGGCTTATCTTTGGTCGAAAACGGACGGAAATCTGCTCATCCATTTTGATAATGCTCAAAGAAATCATCTGCAACCAACCCTTTCGGAGGATGAGTGTGTTTTCTTTGTCTTGAATACGAAGGTAAGGATGTTTTTTCAACTGGTCGAGAAATCCTTCCCTTGAGCATGAATAAACTTGTTCCATTCTATGACTTGTCTCACTGATACGATTTAATCTCATCGCCTATATACAACAATCAAATGAAGTGGGAGTTCTTGGCAATGGTATGGTTGGATTGTTTGTTGATGGTTGGTTCCCTTCAGAGGAACGTCCCGTCATGATGATTCCGCTCTTTACAATGGCATGGTCACTGTTCACTCTTGTCTGCCCAATATTACTGTTAATCTCTGGGAAATACACACATCTTGTGTCATGGTTCTTGTTAGCCTCAATCCTTTTGCTTGGTTTTGCTCTGTTCTCCACGATGTCACACCGAAGAGTTCTGATCCTCCATCGAGGTGTTCACTTGATTGGTCTTCTACTAATTGCAGGCCTCATTCTCACGTTTATTGATTCAGTATCCTCATGGATTCCGCTGGGAATTGTATGGATTCAATTTTCTCTGACCTATCACATCGCTAATCGGACCTCTGCAGGTTTTGGCGTTCAGTTTCGGCATGAATGGAATCCAAAAACACTCCTCGAGATTTCACCAGTTCAGAGAAATCAATGGCACATACTCAACGCTAGAGCTTCAAATGGGCTGATGGCTATCTTGAGAAAGAAAGGCACAATTGGAGCATTGTATTGCACATTCGAAGAAGACGGATGTTGGTTACATCTCGATGTTTTCAGCAAAGATTTTTTCGATCTAAATGGCATTCTAATCGAAGAAGAGTGATGGTTTTTCTGTAGGATGGCCGAGGGTCATCTAAAAGAACTATACGCGCCGGGAGAGATACATGGATGTAACCATTTTACTCGGTTCTAAATCGGACATGCCTATTGCTGAAAAGTGTACAAAAATTCTCGACCATTTTGGCGTCGATTATCAACTACGTGTGGCTTCTGCTCACCGCTCTCCTAAATTCGTTGAAGAAATTATACACAAAGCCGAAGAAGATGGATGTAAAGTCTTCATCGCAATGGCTGGTCTTGCTGCTGCATTACCAGGTGCAGTTGCTGCTCTAACAACAAAGCCAGTCATTGGAGTTCCTTGTGGTGGAAAGGTTCCATTTGATTCCCTTCTCTCAATTGTCCAACTTCCGCCTGGTGTTCCAGCTGCTACTGTCGGTGTTGATCGTGGAGACAACGCTGGTCATCTTGCAGTGCAAATGCTTGCCCTTGTTAATGATGACATGGCTCAAAAACTAGTCCAAGACAAACTAGACCAAATTGAACGAGTTCTAAAGATGGATCGTGAAGTTAACGGCAGGGATTGAGATGTTTGATGCGCCTGAATTCATCGAGGAATCGATTGAACAAATGAAGGCTACAATTGATGACATTGCAATCATTGCTTGTTCGGGTGGTGTTGATTCAACCGTTGCTGCTGTTATTGCAAGCAAAGCAGTAGGAGATCTTCTCCATTGCGTCTACGTCGATACTGGATTTATGCGCAAGAATGAGACTGAAGAAATTGAAAAAATGCTTGCAGATCAGGGAATCAATTTAGTCACCGTAAAAGCTGCAGACAGATATTTTGAGGCTCTTCAAGGAGTCACAGAGCCTGAAGAAAAGCGTAAGGTCATTGGAGAACTCTTTATCAGAATCTTCGAAGATGAGCAAAAGAAATGTGGTGCTAAATATCTAGTTCAAGGAACCATTGCTCCAGATTGGATTGAATCTGGTGGTGGTGTTCGTGATACGATAAAATCCCATCACAATGTTGGAGGATTACCAGAGGACATGACGCTTGAAGTTGTTGAACCTCTGCGAGATCTGTACAAGGATGAAGTTCGTGAACTCGCAAGAGAACTCGAAATCATCGTTGCAGAACGTCAACCCTTCCCTGGACCTGGACTTGCCGTACGGACTCTTGGAGAACTCACTCCTGAACGTGTTGCAGTTGTAAGAGAAGCATGCGCTATTGTCGAGGAAGAATTTGAGTCAGCGGCCGAAGCTGGTGAAATGGAACTCCCATGGCAATACTTCGCAGCGCTCCTCCCCGTTAGATCTGTAGGTGTTCATGGTGATGTACGGGCGTATGGTGAAACCGTAGTCGTTCGCGCTGTAAAAAGCATGGACGGAATGTCTGCTCGATATTCTGAAATCCCTCATGCAATCTTGCAAAAGATTAGCACACGTATTACCAATGCAGTCAAAGGCGCAGTAAATCGTGTCGTCTACGATATTACGCACAAACCACCCGGTACAATCGAGTGGGAATAATGGCGCCGATTGTGGGGCTCGAACCCACGACCTTGGGATTAACAGTCCCACGCTCCACCAGCTAAGCTAAATCGGCGATTTTTCCCAACAACATCTCCTTTATGACGGCTTCCATTGAATCGAGAACTACGAACAGTTCTCAATCGTGATGGTTTCGAGGACTCGTAAACCGTCTTTTACTTGATATTCGCTGATTTTAATCGAATCCTTTAATCGCTGTAAAAGGTGCATGTCGAAGCCATAGTCTGCATCAAGTGTCATTATTGGATCTCCTTCTTCTACATTATCAGAGACTTTTTTATGCAATTGAATTCCGATTCCATGATCAATTTCTTGACCCTGTTGGGAACGGCCAGCACCTGCTTCACAGAGAACTTGGCCTATGACCAGTGCGTCAATATCAGCGATGTTACCATTTTGTTCAGCCATGAGGACATACTGTTGAGGGGCTCTTGGCAAAACGCTCCAAGGATCATGGAGGAGCGTATCTGCGACATCAGGATCAACACCTTGTCGAATCATCATATCCTTAAATTCAGTCAATGCAGAACCGTTACGAATAACTTCGTCAATATCAAACCCAAGTGCATTTGCTTGAGCAGCAACCAATTCCATTGTATCTTCTGGACCGATTCCTTTCAAGCACTGAATTGATTCGTAGATTTCGTGACTATTCCCTAGCCAATTGCCTAGTGGGTGGTCCATTTGAGTTAATTGTGCAGTGACTTGAATGCCGAGTTGTGTACCAACTTGAACCATAGATACAGCTAATTCTCTTGCTTTTTCAGAATGCTGCATAAATGCAGCTCTTCCGTATTTGACATCAAGTACAAGCGAATGAATTCCTTCTGCGGCCTTCTTTGATAATATTGAAGCTGTGATTAAACCAATACATGGGACAGTAGCAGTTACGTCCCGAATGGCATAAAGAATGGAATCTGCTGGTGCAATTTCATTTGTCTGCCTTGAAATAAAGCAGGGATTTTCTTTCATCACTTCGATACTCAATCCAGTATCGAAGCCAGGTATTGATTCGAGTTTATCGATGGTTCCGCCAGTGTGGGCTAATCCTCTACCCGCAAGCATCGGTACTGTCGCTCCACATGCTCGAAGTGCTGGGGCTAGAATAATGCTCATCTTATCACCCACTCCTCCTGTTGAATGTTTGTCAACAGATGTTGGATTAAGGGGGAGTGATTCACCACTTTCAAGCATGGATGTAGTCAAATGGTATGTCTCATCAGAATTCAGTCCGTTGATTTGACATGCCATTAAGAAGGCTCCTATTTGCTCATTGGGAATTTCTGAAAGATTGGCAATAAACCAAGAGAGTTCTTGTTGAGAGAGAATGTCCCCATCTCTTTTCTTAGCGAGTAATGTAGGGATGTGCATGAGATCAACTCACTTCGATGCTAACCCGATCTCAACGAGGCGTTGATGAAGATACTCTCCTGCTTTGATGGATGGATAAGAGACGACGCCCCCTGTTTGTGAAACAAATTCTTCGAGGGGCGTTAGGTCAATTTCGTTCCTTGGATGAACGAACATTGGCATAGAAAATCGTCTCTGAGTCGAATCACCAGGATTGACAACTCTGTGTGTTGTTGATTTGAAAAGACCATTTGTCAGGTTCTGAATCATATCGCCTGAATCGACGATAATCTGCTCATGGTTGCCTTCAACATCAATCCATGTCCCATCATGATCCATGACCTGTAAACCTGCGGCAGTTGCAGTCATTAGTAAGGTAATCAGATTGATGTCTTCGTGAGCTGCAGAACGCACCGCTCCTTCAGGTGTAGATTCATCAAGAGGAGGATAATGGATGATTCTCATGATTGTGTTTCCTTCTCTTGCCATTTCTGGAAGCCATGTTTCATCATGACCAAGATATGTGCTGCATGCACTGAGAAGCATGGTTGATATTTCTTCCATCTTATTGTAAAGTGAATCAACATTCTTTTCAAAATCAGGTAAATGCTTGCCTGGCCAAATGTTTGCGGGATATGTGAGGTCTGTTTTACTGCCTTGATTACCTCTTCCTGTTTGCCAGAATTCTTTCAAATCAGGAGCAGGATTGTTCTTTGCATGCTCAATCCCAAATGCGGTATATCCTCTTTGATGTGAAATTTCTGGACGCAAATACATTCGCTTTGTTTCTTCATCAAGGTCAAAGAAATACTCTGCTTGTTCGTATGTGTCCTCAATATGGTTGAGATCAATTCCGTGATTAATCAGTGCAAAGAATCCAATGTCGGAGAGGGATTCTCCAACCGCTTGGATAAAGGCCATACGACGGTCTTCATCACCTGATAGGAAATCTTGTAAATCCGCTACAGGTAATGGTCTTGACAAAGGTTTCACCCCTAGTCACTACGTAGTTTAGCGAGCAATCGTAGCATTTCAAAGTACAACCAGATGACTGTAATGAGAATTCCGTAAGCGCCCCACCACTCCTGCTGTTTCGGAGCACCCATGCGTACACCAGCCTCGATCATTCCAAAGTTGGAGATCAGCATGAGGGATGCAACAACAATAATGAATACACTAATCCCGATTCCAATTGGCCCACTTGAATGGAAGAATGGAAGTTCATAAGGTGTAAACATGAATACGACGTTTATCAGGTAAACGAACATAATCGACATTGTTAGTGAGAATACAATCTTGTTGAATGTTGGCGTAGGGCGTATAATTCGTAATGAATAAATTGTCAACATTGCACCAATGACTCCTAGTGTTGCAAGGCCTGCTTGTATAGCAATTCCAGGATACATTATCTCGAACACAAGGGTGAGTGGTCCAATGAAGAATCCTTCCATAAAAGCATAGATCATGACTGGTACTTGGGGGTTGGATGGGCGTGAAAACACGAGCCAAAGGCCCATTCCAAATGTTCCGACCATACCAAATATCATCATTGGGTACAGCAGTCCAGGTACAGCGAATCCAAGGGCAACAGTTCCAAGGGCAGATATGGTCATCAATGCGAAGAGAATACCTATTTTTTGTAATGTTCCTTCGAATGTCATTCGGTCGTTTCCAGAGATTGTATTCCAAAATTTTGGTTGGAATACGGGGTTACTTGAAGTGTAAGCCATGACTTTGCCTGAGTGTGGTCCTTTGTCAAGGTTACGTGTCTCAAGCATGTTCAGACTTCTGTTCTAGATAGTATTCTTCTAATTGGTCAAGACTCCATCCCATCTCCAAATACTTCTCTATCATTGCTTTATCCCATCCGGGGAAGCGTGCAAGGTCTTGAGTCGATAATCCACTCTGATTATCAGAGGCTTGACCATCAAGAACAGGTTGATCCCATGATTCAGAAGAACCGATAACTGCATTCAATTCTTCTTCCGCAACCCAATCCTTAACTTCGGATTTTTCCTTACGCGATTGAATAATTCCGTTCGCTGCACCAATAAGTAAGAGCGCTCCACCAAGCATCAACAATAACATGAACGTTGCACCCATGCCTTCATCAGCCTCTCCACTGGAATCACCAGCGTTTTGATTGAGTTGTGAGAGTGAACATCCATCAATGTCTGTTGGTGTGTCTGGCAATGTATCGGGACAATCATCGTCAACATCCAAAACACCGTCATTGTCGTCATCAGGTGAGTCATTTCCAGTGTCATTGGTTTCGTTACCAGTTGGTTCTGGAGTGATACCACCAAGATCGCAACCTAATGCATCGGCTTCATTGATTCCATCTCCATTAGCATCAGCCATGTTGATTGCATCGTATGGAGACACGTCAGTAACTTCAGAATCTAATGCAGTTGTTTGTGCCCAAGCGACTTCAATCTGATCCATAATACAATCTCCATCCGTGTCTACAGAGAGCGGATTTCCTCCCAAGATGTATTCGTCGTAATTTGAGAGTGTGTCTCCATCGACATCGATATCAGCCTCGAGAATGGTGCCAAACATTGCGATTGTTCTGTTTAGTCCGTTTCCAACTTCCCAGATATCAGGTAAACCATCGTTGTCGGTATCGGTTACGTTGTCAAGTCGATTCCAATCAGCATACCATGAATTGATGTATGGTGTAGCAATCTCAGTAGAATCGATAATCAATCCCATTTCTCGGTTACGAACCATGGCTGAATCACCCCAGTTGATGCTTGAAATGAGGACAGATGTACCATCGACGATTGCTCCTTTGTTGTGTAGTTTAGATACATCGTCATCTTCACTCATGATGATTGCAGAAACATCCCATCCATTGGTTTGATTCCAATCGTTATTCATTCTGTCAACAATGTCTTGGATATCTTCATCAAGATATGCTCCATTGATGATAAGACGTATTGAAACATCTCGCTGTGCAGCATCTTCGAGTGCACTTACGACTGGGTTTTCACCCCATCCCCATTGCCAATCAAGATCAAGATATTGCAATGAGAGTAAAATTTCACTGTTAGCGCTTTCAATCATGCTGGTTAAACCTTCGACACAATCATCAGGGCATGTGAGAAGGGTGCCAGAGTATGTTCCAGTGTATTGTGGAGCAGAATCTCCTACGATTGTTCGCACATCAGGTACGGAATAACTGTTGGTTGGAGGAGTCGATGATACTGGTAAAACATACATTGAATTTTCATCAAAGGCCATGTGCTCCAAAACAGTCTGAGCAAGTTCTTGGCTTTGTACGATCATACTCCAATCCCTGTTGCCACGTTGGCCTGGTGGAGGGAGTGATGCATCCTTCCAATTTCCTGAGCCTATCCAAACGGACGCCTCATCTTGAACTGCAACTTTAGCGTGAAGGTAGAGGTAAGGGTCATCGCCGCTTCCTCCAAACCAAAATACATCGACTCCAGCTTCCTTGAGAAGGTATGCATAAGATGCTTGAGATTCTCGATCATTGGTATTCCACCATGATTCGACTTCATTGAGAACAACAACGACTGCAACGCCTCGTTCGTGTGCATCAATAAGGGCCTGAGTAAGATCCATTGATTGGAGTTGGTACAGATGAAGGTGGAGAGAAGTTTGCGCTTGGCCAACCCATGCGAGTACATCCACAAGACCATCATGAGGTCCAAGAAGAGGTTGAATCATCGTTGCATCTGAAAACGTAAGGTCTGTGCAGAAATCGCTTGCTCCAAGGCGTCCCCATCGTTGATGCCAATCAACAGATTGGTTGGTATCGGTGATTGTTCCACACCCATCGCCTCTGTACAGAATCAGATTATCAATTCCGCTTACTGGCTCTGATAAAGCAACTCCTGACCATCCAATCGCATCCACAGGACCATTGCCGTAGACGATGGTATCCGCGACTGCTCCGGTTGGGTGGATGAGTTGCAATGCCATACCGCTATCAAGAAGGTAAATTGGTGAACTCATGACAGTATTCATGTCGAGAATTGTTCCATCCTCATACAAGGTAAGAGCGGAGACGTCATTGGTTAGTTTTACTGAAGACCCTGCATCAATCTGTAGATTCGTGATATCAGCAGTGTATTCTGTATTATCAGCGGCCGTTCGTTTAATTTTCCAGCCACTGAGTGTTGCTGCTTCTTCTCCGTTATTGGTAAGTTCGAAGAATTCTAATTCCGTGGAAATCGATGAGATACCATCCCACATGACAGATGTAAACTTGATCGAATCCTGAGATGCAATCATTGTAGCATCCGGTTCTTCAGTTCCAGGAGTAGGCCATGCAAACTCAACCCATTCTGAATTTGTTTCATTGTATCCATACGTCACACAATTACTTGCAAGGAATTCAGATGATGGTGCTGCGCTTGTAACAAGTTCTCCATCGGGATTGAGAATTTCAAGAACACCACTGTCTTCAAGAGAACCTCCGAAGATATCGTAGGTCAATTCAACAACAATTCGCTGACCTGATTCAACTGTGGTATTGTTTTCTCCGTGATTCCAGAGCATGGTTGAATCGATAAATTGTCGGCCCATGAGTGGGTTCGAGGTGTAATCCACGCTCACTCTCCAACGACTTAGGTTGATGTTTTCTATGCCTGTGTTGTGGAGTTCAATCCAATCAGCACCCGGTGAGAAAGTTGAGTCGTCACATGATGAAGCAATTTCTGTAATTACGATCGACTCAGAATTGGTATATTCAGGCCATATTGGATTAGCAGTTCCTGGTGTTGCCCATGCACTGTTGACCCAATCATCTACTCCCCATGTGAGGGATGTTGATGGGGCATTGAGGCCAGATTGTCCAGCACCTGCATGCGTTTCTGTATTGTTGATAAGCGAACCTCCTTCCAGAGTGCTTGTCCATTGAGCTGAGTGAGCGATTGCTCCATTTCCATCAATGAGATTTATCTGATCAGGCGTGGTGTGTTTTAGGTAGAATTGAGATGTGCCATTGAGTGCGATAAGAGTTGTTTCACCAGGCGCTAGAATAGTGGTTGATTTCATTGGCATGTTGTATTGATGCAACATCAGATTTCGATTTGCTGCTGAGAATCTCCATCCAGCAACGTCAACTTCAGAAGAACCAAAGTTGTGGATTTCAATCCATTCGCCACCAGGGTATGATTCAGAGTCAGAACCAACAGCATCTGCGAGTAGTTCTGTGATACGAATATCACCTGTTGTTGCAGTCGGAATTGGTTCTGGTTGTCCAGGTGTTGGATACAGTGATGGAGACCATGCATCATTGTAGTTTGTGCTTCGGAGAAGAGAGATGTTTGGTCCGTAGTTGGTGGCGTACCAAGCTACATCAACAATCATCGATGAAGCGTCGAGTAAGATAAGATGGTTGTAATTGTCCCAGAGACGAGTGTCTGTGGTAAATTCAATCAGCCTGCGTTCTCCAGAGAGAATGGTCGTACTTCCTTGAGAACTGTTGACCGCAATTGAACCTGGATCGAGGAATGTTTGGTTGCCCATTCCATCAATAATCGACCACCCATTGAGGTCGATATCAGTTGTACCAGTATTCAATAATTCAATCCATTCACCTTCAGGTGATGCGTTCCCATCATGATTAGAAACTGGCATAATTTCATTGAATCCGACAGATCCAGTGGCTGAAATTGTGTCAAGAGGAGGTATATTTGTCGAATTTGGTGTTGGATATGTTGAGATCACCCACATTCCGCCAAGAGGGTTTTCCTCAATGGAAAATCCAGGCTCATTGCTTGTCCAACTGACTTCATCTCCAATACTTCCATTTGGAAGGTAAAGACGTAAAGTTTCTTGGCCGTTGTTTAACACGCCACTGCTCGATGTTGCATTTACTGCTACAATTCGTGTTTCACCAGGATAAATCAGGTGGGTCGCATAATCTGAGGTTGCCCCTACAAGGTGGGTTGAATCCATTTCAATCATGTTACCTGCTTGGTCCTGCAACCACCAGCCAGACATGTTGATGGTTGAAGTTCCGTTATTGTACAACTCTACCCATTCGCCACCTGGCCAAGAGGCATTATCTCGACTTGGCCATGAATCTGCCATAACCTCATTAATTTGTAATTCGCTAGGGTAAAACGTAGGTCCTGTGCTTCCTCCTCCAGTATTCGAAGAACCTGGAGTCGGATTTGAAGTCGGTATCCAATCAGCATAGGGATCGGATGGGTCTTGTTCAAGGCTGACTCCAGATGAACTGGAGTTCCATGTTGCTTCATCAATCCAATTCCCAGATCCATCGTAGAGGGTCATGAAATCATTTGAATTAGCGACATAGAAATTGGTATATCCGTTTCGAGCGATGACCATATATTCTCCTGGAGCAATTGTATATGTCGAAGCATTATTTGCATCATAGTCTACAATGCTGTTTACATCGAAAGTGAGTGTCTTTGAGGCCTTGTTGGAAAAATACCAGTTACGAACATCAACACTTGTTGTTCCAGAGTTGTAGATTTCAAGCCATTCTCCGCCAGGATAGGTTGCATCATCAAGACCGTTTGGATTGGGCAATGCTTCGTTGATACAAACAGCACCAGCGCATGGTTGACTGCGAGCAGATGTGGACTCTACAGGTTCAACAAATGGTGTGAATGGTACGAGTAAAAGAAGTGCGAGTAAAAGGTATGATTGGCCGCGCATGGTGTCACCTACAAGTCCACCTAACGTCATCCCCCTCATATCTTTTGGCGAGGTGTATTTTCCTCTAAATCAGATGAATCCAAAGTTATCAGCCATTTGTGCGAATGTGTAAATCATAATTGGGACAAGAATAATTCCCATTCCGTGGCTTCTGCGTATGCCTATTCTCGGAGGCATCATTCCGAGGATGGTCCCAACAATGAGAACCCCTATCCCAACGAAACCTGTCGAAAGCCAAACCAGAGCAGCAACGAAAATAATGACGCCCATGACCATTGATTGCAATGGAATTGCAGCGTGCAGTCGCAACATACCTTTACCGACAATTTTCATAATCGGCATTGCCATGATTCCAGCAGCGAGACAAACAGCGAGTAACCGGATGAAATCTGCTGTGGGTTCAGTAGAATTCCATGTTTCGATAGGATACATCATTTTCAGAGCAAGTGTTGCACCTGAACGAGATCTTCCAATGATGTAAAGGAAACCAAGAACCATGACCGTGACTGCTGTATTGACTGCAGAGAGAATCGCAATGACTTCCAAATCTTGTTTGGTTTGAGGTCCTTCATGACCGCCTTCAGCTTCTGCGATTGCGATTTCGAGTAACTCATCATCAGAAAGTTCAGTTAAGCGACGGGTTTCCCAGTCCATTCCATACCCCTCTTTTCCTTGGACCTTTGCCGCAACGTTTCTTCCACCCATCACCAAAACTGTTGCTTGTGATGCAGTCATTCCAGGTAATACACCCATACTTGCCCCAGCTACTGCTGACCAGAAGCATGGAGCGATGAGAGGTTTTACAGGCGGTAAGTCCCAATTCTCACGTTGAGGTGGTAAGTGACTTGTTGTGGCATAAATATCCAGTAAATTTGCTATTCCAAACAATCCTGCAAGACTGGGTAGAAGCAGGGATGGAGAAGGCATTCCTACAGGGCTGTCAACTGGAAGTTCGAATACTGCCCATCCATACAATCCCGCAAGCAGGAAAAAGATCGTTGCTGCAAAAAATCCTGCCAAGCGACTATCCTTCCCAAGTTTCTTCCATGTAAGTTTCTGAACCCATTTCGGCCAATCGAGGCGAGTCGTTTCAGTTGCGAGAAGGAGAAGAGAAATCGTTAGTAAAATCACTGGTAACCAACTTCGCATACCGTCATACCAATTGAGTTCAGGCCCGAATGCGATTCTTGCAACGATGATGAGGGGTAATGAAAGAAAGAGGCCAAGTTGGGATCCTCTTGCTGACCATGCAACACCACGTGCAGCATTACCTGCTAACAACATCCTATGCCCAGGCAAAAGCGATAACGCAGTATCACCATCAGGTGCGCCAATAAGTGCGGAAGGGATGTAATTGAGGAAGGTATGGACCGTTCCTGTCGAAACGATAATTGCAGCAACTGCCGAAAGTGGAATTCCTAAATCGAGAAGAGCAGGGGATAATGCGAGCAGAATTAAAGCAACATTGTTGACGTGAAAACCTGGAATGAGTCCTGTCAAAGAACCCATGAAAACACCGAAGAACAGGGCTCCTAGGAGCCACCATAAATCAGTGAAATACGCTTCAATCATCTGTTCACCCCATTACTGTTGGTCAATGTATTCTTGACGATCGCTGGTCCCGTCACCATTGGAATCTTCTGAATAAGAACTCGTTCCAAATGCATTTTCAAGAGTGTCACTTAGTCCATCGTTATCTCTGTCATCAACATCTGCACTTTCCAATGAATAAATGACTGCCATCGATTTACTGTCTTCGACTTGAAGCAAACGACCTTCCCATGTCATTGCCGTTCCAAGGTGGAGTTCATCGAGACCAATTGAGTTTCCAAGAGCATTCAGTCGTACCTTCTTTTCACTTCCTGGTTCGGAAAGGAACCACGTCCCGTTTTCTTCAATAGCAAGACCGTTTAATCGGACAACTTTGTTTTTATCATAGCCCCACTGTGTTGCCCCATCAGACCAGAGGAGTGTTGTTGGATTCATTTTATCGCCTTCTGTAAGGTCATGAATTAATAATTCTGCACGCATATTTTCATCGTCCCAAGAAACAGTAACATCTGCAATCACTGACTGACCTGCCTCGAGCCAAGTGGATCGAGGTCCAGGAATAGTTACTGCAATACTGGTCCAACCAGGTGTGTAGCCAGCGGAGTCTGCAAAGTAACCAGATTCATCTTCAACACTTGGTTCAACAGCGTACTTCATGTAGGCTGCAACCGTGTAATGAGTGTCTGGGTCACTAAGTGCAGCAATTGGGTTTGCACTGAGCATCAAGAGCAGATCGTTTATCGTGGATGTGGCTGTAAGAGACTCACTGTCTTCACCACCCTTGTCGAGGCACCAAGATGAGATTGCAGTATTCCAAACGAGTCGGCCTCGCATTTTGATTGCTTTTCCTTCCCATGTTTCAGCCATCGATACATCATCTTCACTTGGTATGACACATAGTGGTGAACCTGCTGAACCAGTTAACTCCCATGTGCTGTTTTCGATGGATAGCATACCTGCGACATCAACGGTCCTTCCAGATTGATACATCCATGTTGATTGCGATGACCAATCGAGCAAAGGAATCTCAATTGGATGATTTCGATCTACCATAATTTCAGGCCCTTGAACCCCTAGATTCCAACTTAATTCACGTTGTTGATAGGACAATACACCTTGAACAGTGACTTTGGAGCCCGCTTCAATCCACTGTCCTGTTGAAGAGTGAATCGTCATACTGATTTGATGCTCAGAGTTTCCATAATTGGGGTGGTCTCCGAGTTTAGCGCTTCCAAAAGCCACATCAGGAGCGATGGATTTCGAGATGAACCCAGTGAGTTGAACGATTTCTCCATCAAATTTTTCTGGATCAATTGCGACATCTGAGATTGCTAACCAAGGTACATCTGGGATGTCTGAGGATTTCCAACTCATAGCTCCCGCTCCAAGTGCTTGTATCCACATTCTTCCTTCGTAATTGATGACATCCCCTATGATTGTAACATTGGTTCCGATTGGGGGGGTGTCTCCTGGCCGGTACCATCGTAATTCAACAACACCAGTACCATCGTCAATGATTGCATCAAGACGATCATCTCCTGAATTGTAGGGGTCTTCAACCCAAGAAATCAATGTACCTTCAACTTTAACCACTTCGTTGATGTATTCTGTCAAGTCATCGATTTCGACTACCGATGGTTCACGAACCATTGCATACCAATTAAGCGTGGCTACCAAGAAGAGGGATATGGCGAACATGACCCATAATCGGGGTCCGTTCGTTTCGGGGTCATCTGTCGATAATCGAGCGAGAAAGGACTTCAGACCATCCGCCATGGTCAGTGGTTTAGCCTACAGGGGATAGCCGTTGCCCCTCGGCTCTCTGAGAGGAGATGCCTTGAAATGCAACGAATGAGCAGGACATACTATGCGAGACAGAGTTATCCGCGATGAAATTCATCGTGATATCTTGGTGCCTGCACATCATGCCAGAATCATCGATACACATGAAATTCAGAGATTACGTAACGTGCAACAACTCTCAACATGTGAATTTGTATTCCCTTCTGCTACTCACACACGATTCGCCCATTCTCTCGGCGCCTATCATCTTGCAGGGGCGTTGACTGATTCCCTACAAGAAGTTCAACCAGGATTATTGTCGAATGATGACGCAGAATTGGTTCGATTAGGAGCTCTCCTTCATGACATTGGACACCCTCCATATTCTCATCTTTTAGAAACCCCAGATGTCTTTGCTACATATCATTCCCATGAACACTGGGGCAGAGTCATGCTGGAGGACACCTCCTCTGAAATCGGCCAAGTGCTGGATGAAGTCCTTGGGAAGGAGAGAAAAAAACGCCTCTTTTCGATACTAGATGGAGCGAGCGAATGTGATGGCGTGCCAATTGCACCGTTCTTGAAAGAAATCATAAGCAGTCAATTAGACGTTGATAGAATGGATTACATGATACGTGATCAGGCTAATACTGGCGCCCAAATTGGTGGATTTGACAGTGCCAGAGTTATCCGAGCGATGAGAGTAAACGATCAAGGGCGCCTCTATGTCAAATCATGGGGCCTGCCTGCAATTGAAGCCTATCTCGTTACGCGTTATCATATGTACAATCAAGTATACTTCCACAAAGTAAACATGCTAACACAAGCCTATCTCGTGCGGATGTTATCTCGTGCTAGGACTCTTGCCTCTCAGGGCAAACTTAGCCTAGGCGTGGAGGTGGAAAACATGTTGCTCAATGAAGCGCTCACTGCTGAACAGTATGCTGAACTTCATGATTCGCACGTGAAGGTAGCCATGAGCCGTTTCTCAAGAAATTCAGATGTAATCCTTTCCAATTATGCCTCTCGATTAATGGCCCGTAGAGATTATCATAAATCACTACGAATCGCTTCACTCACTTCCGAGATGTTTCATGTCATACAATCCGAGGTTGCTGCATTCATAGAAGCCGCGGGATTTGATCCAGAACATGATCTCATTACTGCCTCAATTCGGAAAAGAGGTTACATGCCTTATGAGCAAGGGATTATTCTTGAAGATGGAAGAGATGCAGCAGAGCACTCACCACTCATTCGTTCTCTTTCCCAATCCTATGAGCAGATCTTAGTTTTCGTTCCTCAAGAGATTCGTGATGAGTGTGAAGCATTGGTGCGTTCAAAAACAATGCCCTCGCAGTCATCTTTGGCAATGTTTGATTCGGCAGACTCATGAACTTCATGTCCCAGCATGCACTATCGGGCCTGTAGCTTAGTTGGTTAGAGCACCCGGCTCATAACCGGGCGGTCAAGGGTTCAAATCCCTTCGGGCCCACTTTTTCCCTTCCCAATTCTGCTTACAAACATACACTTCCCGGCAAAATGGTTATGAGGGTCGGTATAGTGGCTTGAGTTAGTGAGCACAATGTCTGGAGTTAAGAGAACACTTTGCGTTTTGACCCTATATCTAGCATCGTTATTGCTTGTTGCCGTTCCTGCACAAGCCCAAATTCCAACTGCTGCGGTCTCAATCACATGTGCTCCTGCCGAAATTAAGGTTGACGTTAAGCCTGGTTCCACACTCGTTGGATTCACAACTTGTACTGCATCAAACCCGACTGCTTACATCGAAAAGATTGCTCTCTCAGTAACCTCAGATGGGCTTGCTGCCGCTGCTCCTGGTGACATATATGTCGGTGGGAACAGCGAAGAAGACTTCCAAGTTGTTGTCCGTGCACAACCGTTCATGACAATGCAGGCTCGAAGTTTGGTTGTTCAAGGCAGTGTCCAAGAGATCAGCGGATTGCCTCCAGCAAACGTTGCTACATCAGGTGCTTCGATGATTGTTTCAATCACTCAATTCGCTCTTCTCCAAGTTGAAGCAGTTGAGCCTTTCGTTCAACTGATGCCAAAGACTGACAAAGACTTTGAATTCAAGGTTTACAATCTCGGAAATCAATTCGATTTCATGAAGGTCGGTATCTCGGAGAACTCCCGAGAACAACTCGAAGATGCAGGATTCAACATCAACATCCCAATCAGCAAGGTTAACGTCGAGCCAATGGTTGCTCCTGCCAAGGTTCGAATTCAGATTCGAACACCTAAGACACAAGGATGGACTGATGCTTATCACACCCTCGACTTCTACGCAGAATCTGATTTCTCCTGTAAGAACGGTGGATGTGACCGTGAATCACAGATGATAACAATCTACGTCCGTGGTGTATATTTACCAGGCTTCGAAATCATTCCTGCTCTCTCTATGGTTGCATTAGCGGCTGCAGTGGCAGGTCGTCGGTTCTTAGGATCCGAAGATGAAGAAGAGGAATGGCGAGAAGCCGCTCCTGGATTATAATTGCCGAAAACCATCGTATCCCCGCACGTATCGGGGTTGGGTTCTTAACCTCCCCATGCGACGAATATATGAGATGAGCAAATGAGTGGACTACTAAGCAAGGCTAACGCTACTGAAGAAAAAGCCGAAACTGAAGTCAAAACGCCTGAATCAGTCAGTATTACACCTGCTGTTCATGAAGGGGGCGGACCCGATATACCAACCATGCTGAAAACAGGTGGCTGGGTTGTCATCGTCATCGGTGGTCTACTTTCACTCCAAGGCGGTTCTTGGGGACTTATCGTGGTCCTTGTCGTTCTTGTTTTAGGAATTGGCGCATTGTTTGGGGGCCAAGCTCTATCGGAAGAAGGAGTAAATCCTGTTAAGATGGGAATCGCTGCAGTATTAGCAATTCTTCTAACCACAGGGCCTTATGCTATCGGGCTCTTTGTCGGGGCTCCAGAGACATTTGCAGTAACTGATCTGGAGTACGATGAAGAAGAGAACCGAATTTCTTTCATGGTTCGAGGAGGTATCGATGAAGCTACGGCAACCATCAATACCGTTGCTTTGAGCGGAGTGACTACGGAAGTATGGTCAGGTTCTGAGTCCCTTGGTGATAACGGTGCTCGATTCAAGATTTCTATTGACGATTTCTTTGAAGGTAATAGCGAAACATGCATTTACTGTTCAGATTCAGCTTTGGTCGATTACCAACTCGTAGTTGATGATGGGGAAGGCACTTCTTCAACTATTGACCTCAACTCTGGATTTACAACTCGAGAAGTTCTTCACGCAGGTGTGCAAATTCAAGACCACATGACAAGCGAAAACTCAGGCACAGGTACCTCCGGAACCACCACGACTGTCATCGATGGCCTAATCATTGACGTTCTTGCAGGAATTATGCCAGATGATCACGAGCCTCTAGATGGTGGCCTTCACAGTATGTCCACTGGTCAAGAGGATGCTGGTACTCTTGGAATCGTTCAAGGAGATTACACACTCGAACTCTCTGTTCTGAAAGGAACCACTAAGAAATGGAGCCATCCAACTATGGCAGTCGATGGATATGATGCTTCATACAACTCTGGTGGAGAATTCAAGAATGGAGAAATGACCACTTGGCTAAGAATGGGCGGCACCTCAACGGATGAGAATGGTATTCTTTTCCTTCACGAAGACGACTTCTATGATGGGGATGGATGTTACACATTTGAAGTTAAGATTACAAATTCATACTATACAGACGCTGCACAGGTCGTTGAATCTCGAATGTCTTGGGAACTTAATTTTGATCAATACAACGATAATGATGGTGGACAGGATGCTCGGACATACGAAACATGTTGATTCTCGAGCCCTTAACAAAGCATTGCTGCCTTATGTTATATTTTGAGAAAAAAAACATTCAGTTATAACCTAAGCAGATTCTTGGATGGGTATGAAGAAACTCCTCGTTTATCTGACGCTTACTCTACTGATTGCCTCTACTTTGCCTCTTTCCGTGAGCGCTGATGCGAATGATGACATCCCTACAAACGCTGCAGCAACTGGCGTCCACAACTCCCTTGTGGCTGCCTTGACGCATGCAAATCTCGTAACCACGCTCCAAGGAACGGGACCATTTACCGTATTTGCACCAACAGATCAAGCATTTACTGATGCTGGGATAGATCTCAATGATTTCGACACACCTGAAGAAAATGCCACCCTTTCCGACATCTTACTGCATCACGTCGTGTCTGGTGCTGTGCCTTCCAGCGCAGTAACTGATGGTATGCTCGCTACTATGGTGAACGGAGACAAGGTAAAGTTTGGAGTTAATTCTGGAACAGTCACCGTCGGTGCTGCAACGGTCACGACTGCAGATGTTCAAGCCTCGAATGGAATCATACACGTCATAGATACCGTTTTGCTTCCACCTGTCGACATACCAACAACTGCTCAAACGACTGGAATACACAATTCATTAGTCGCAGCAGTCATACAGGCAGATTTGCTCCCAACACTCCAAGGAACAGGACCATTTACAGTGTTTGCACCAACAGACCAGGCATTTACAGATGCAGGTATTGATTTAGCCGCACTGGATAATCCAACTGGTAAGCAGACACTCTCAGATATTCTTCTCTATCACGTTGTATCATCAGAAGTTCAGTCCTCGGATGTCACTGACTGCATGTCTGCAGATGCAGCAAACGGTCAACCACTATCCTTCACAGTTGGAAACACGGTGATGGTAAACGATGCGAATGTGACCCTAACAGATGTTGTTGCTAGCAACGGCCTGATTCATGTTATTGATAAGGTTCTCACACCAAGCGATACACCAAATGACATCCCACGAACAGCACAATGCACAGGTGTTCACGATTCACTTGTAGCTGGTGTAATCCAAGCAGAGTTGCTCTCGACACTTCAAGGTCCAGGCCCATTCACTGTATTCGCCCCAACAGACCAGGCATTCGCAGATGCAGGGATTGATCTTGCAGCACTCGATACTCCAGAGGGGAAAGCCACTCTCAGTGACATCCTTCTCTACCATGTCGTCTCTGGTGAGGTCCCTTCAAGTGCAGTGACTGAATGCTTGTCTGCTACAGCAGTCAACGGTCAATCATTATCCTTCACAGTAGGCTCTGGCGTAATGGTCAATGATGCAAACGTCACTCTTGCAGACGTTAGTACCAGTAATGGCGTCATCCACGTTATCGATAAGGTGCTTACTCCTACAGACACTCCAAATGACATACCACGAACTGCCCAATGTACAGGAATCCATAATTCACTCGTTGCTGGTGTAATTCAAGCAGAACTCCTTGAAACTCTTCAAGGCAATGGACCATTCACAGTCTTTGCCCCTACCGATCAAGCATTCACAGACGCAGGGATAGACCTAGCATCACTCGACACACCAGAAGGAAAAGCCATTCTTTCAGACATCCTCCTTTACCACGTTGTCGCAGGAAATGTTCCTTCATCAGCAGTGACTGAATGTATGTCTGCTGATGCAGTAAACGGACAACCTCTCTCCTTCACAGTCAACGGTGGAGTCATGGTCAACGGAGCAAACGTTACGCTTGCAGATGTAGATACGAGCAACGGAGTCATCCACGTTATTGACAAAGTGCTAACACCCACTGATACTCCGAACGATATTCCTCGAACAGCCCAATGTACTGGTGTGCACAATTCTCTTGTTGCTGGAGTAATACAAGCAGAATTATTGCCAACACTGCAAGGCGATGGTCCTTTCACAGTCTTTGCGCCAACAGATCAAGCATTTACAGATGCTGGTATTGATCTCGCCGCACTCGATACTGTTGAAGGCAAAGCCGCACTCACTGACATTCTTCTTTACCACGTTATCGCAGGCGAAGTACCAGCAGCAAACGTAACAGAATGTTTGTCTGCTACAGCAGTCAATGGAAATCCGCTTTCCTTCACAGTTGGAACTAACGGAGTAATGGTCAATGATGCTAATGTCACAGCAACAGACGTTTCGACAAGTAATGGTATCATCCACGTCATCGATAAGGTATTGAGTCCAACAGACACTCCGAATGACATTCCACGAACTGCACAATGCACAGGAATACATGATACACTGGTAACAGCTGTGGTTCAAGCAGAATTATTGGAAACACTGCAAGGGCCTGGCCCGTTCACACTCTTCGCACCAACTGACCAAGCATTCATTGATGCAGGAATTGATCTTGCTACACTTGACACAGTTGAAGGAAAAGCGGCTCTGACAGACATCTTGCTCTATCACGTCGTATCTGGAGAAGTCCCCTCAAGCGCAGTCACAGAATGTATGTCAGCAACTGCAGTGAATGGCAACACCCTCTCCTTCACAGTTGGAACTAACGGCGTCATGGTCAATGATGCAACAGTAACGCTTGCAGACGTTGGAACAAGTAACGGTGTCATCCATGTCATCGACAAGGTACTCTCGCCAACCGACTCTCCAAATAACATCCCGAGAACAGCCCAATGTACAGGTATTCACGATTCATTGGTGGCTGCCGTTGTCCAAGCAGAATTATTGGAAACGTTGCAAGGTGAAGGACCATTCACACTCTTTGCGCCGACGGACCAGGCATTTGCAGATGCAGGAATTGATCTTGCAGCCCTCGACACAGTCGAAGGAAAAGCAAATCTGACAGACATCTTACTCTACCACGTCGTATCTGGAGAAGTACCATCAAGCGCAGTAACAGAATGTATGTCCGCAACTGCAGTGAATGGACAAACATTGGCCTTCACTGTCGGAGATGGCGTTATGGTAAATGGTGCAAGTGTTACGCTTGCTGATGTGAACACAAGCAATGGAATTATTCACGTCATCGATAAGGTACTCTCACCAACAGATGCTCCTAACAACATTCCACGAACTGCGGAATGTACTGGCATTCACAACTCATTAGTGGCTGCAGTTATCCAAGCAGAATTATTGGAAACTTTACAAGGTGAAGGGCCGTTCACACTGTTCGCACCAACAGATCAAGCCTTTGCAAATGCAGGAATTGATTTGGCATCCCTCGATACAGTCGAAGGCAAAGCCATACTTTCTGATATACTGCTTTATCACGTTCACATCGGTTCCCTCTCATCAACAGAGATTACCGAGGGAATGGCACTCCAAATGGCGAATGGCGATAACACCACATTGTCACTAACCACTGGAATTAATGGTGCAAACATTACCTCTGCTGACGTTACGACATTCAATGGAATCATCCATGTTATCGATCAGGTCTTGATTCCTCCAGTAGAAGAGAATGAAAACACAGACGGTGACGCAACTGAATCTTCAGAAGACGAAGAAACTGGTTGGCTTACATATGTTCTGCTTTTCATAGCCGTAGTCATTGTAGGTGTTGCGGTTGGTCTACTCTACACACGCAGGCAAGGAGACGGTGAAGTACACGAAACCAAAGAATACGCTCAAGGGGGAATCATAAACCAATTGCAAACCATCGATCCCTCTTCCTATGTGTCACAACAAACAGCAACACCCTCGTATGATTCAGGATATGGACAGCAAGCTCAAGCAGTGCAACCCGTTGTCGCAGAACCAGTTGCTCTTCAACAATGGACAGATGATAATGGACATACCTTCAGAAGGATGGATGATGGAAGCACGTTTTGGTGGAATGGAACAGATTGGCAAAAATATGCATGATTTATTTTTGCAATCGTATAACTAAATATTTAGGAAGGGATTAATTACGGCGATTGGAAGTTAGAAATTAATGGCACTGATGTACCTGTTGATGCTACTGCTTCTCTTGGGGGGTAATGTTCCTTTAGCAATCGTTGTTGGATTGAGTTACAACAATTATCTTTGGTGGGAAAAGGGGTACGCATCCAGTGCATTGCACCTGGTCATCAACCTAGCATCAATTTCGATTCTAATCCTTTACGTTGTATTACACGGATGGGTACGCCGAAACGAAGAGAGAAAACTACGGGAACTCGATATCCCAGAAATATACTAAACAAACTGCGATTTGTTTGACTCGGACCTTCGATGAAAGAAATTAAGTGATATCTTTCAATGGTAAGACTATGAGCAAGAGCGTTTTTGTTAAGTTTGTATCCGAGCCAAAGAATGACACATTAAAGACAATTGTTGGTATTGCTTGTGTAGCACAAGCCATCAACGATGGGCATGATGTGAGTGTGTTTTTTGCTGCGTCAGGTACTCGATTATTGGATCGAGGATACATCGAAGAATTGGATAACGAAATAGGGGCTGACTCAAAGATGGTCTCTGGATTCATGGATGCGATTATTTCCAAGGCAACGCTCTTTTGTTCATTTGCTTCTGTAAAAGCAACTCTAGGACACAGTGAAGGAGATGGCGCTCTCATTGTTGCAGATGATAAAATCGAATGGAGCGGCCCTCCCGGAGTAATTGCTCTTGCAACAAAATCTGATGTCCAGCTTACCTATTAGATGAAAAATCATTTTGTCAATGGCACTCATTATTCACAGATGATTGATCAAGCATTTTTCTAGAATACATTATCAATAAGCGAATTGTCGCTTTAACATGGCCACAACTGTGAGTAGTTGGGAAGAATTACCACCTGGTACGTGGCTTGAGAATGATGAAGATGGGAATCATTGGTATCTCGATGACGAAGGTAATCGTTGGTATTCAGAGAACGATGCTTACCACATGGTGGAAGTCGAATCGAATGCCTCAGCAATTGAGGAATCAGATGGTAATAATAACGGAGATAAAGAATCCTTCAATGATAAGAAATCAAAAAAACGCCCTATTCTTATTGCAGTTACACTCGTAGGACTACTTGTTGCAGGAATCGCAGGGTATTTTGTCTATGATTATTATACTGAACCGGACTTCTATGGTGAGGTATATTGGGTTGATTCTGGCCATGGGTATATGTTTGAAGAAGATAAAATGAAGGAAGTATATCCATTAGTAAATGATGATTGTTCAGCATGGTACGATGATTTCTTGGAATTTACATACGTTGAGGAGAATGGATTTTGCACAAGAATAATGGCCGTTTCGAATTATCAAACAGAATACTTGAATGGGAATGAGTATGAAATATGTTCAAATGCCGGCTACGAAGAATACTGTGCTGAAGTGTATGTTTTACCTGACGGAATTGTTTACAAGAGCCTTGTCTCATGTGAAATTATGATTAATGGAATGGGGTCATCTTTGGTGACTCCCGAGAGTTATGAATCACATATTCCAAGTTTGATTATCAACGGTAACATACGATTTGGTATCGATGATCCATGGACAAATAAATTTCTTAGTATTGCTGAAGACATTTACGCTGAAATGAAGGATTTAGATTGCACTTTCCCTCAATTTGAATCGACCGCTCCCCGCGTAATATTCGAATCAAGTGAAACCACTGCCGAGGGATCTGTAGGAGATGCCCTGTTTGGATTGAGTGTTGAGTTAACTGAATCCGCGGTGCCCTATTCGGATGTTCAATTCTTTATTTCATCAGAATCTGGTAATTTCGAATGTAACTTGCTTACAAGAATGTTCATCCCACTCGATTCAGAAGGTAACGGAAGTTGGGTGACTGTAGGTGATGAAGATGGTGCCTGTGTAGTTGTACTGTATGATGTAGAACAGGGTGATGAATGGTATCCGCAACTTTCAGCAGGAGATTTTTTGGTTTTTGAACAGATAAACAATCAGATATGTGCAGAACCATGCGACTATAGGGTGAATGTTCAATATCAAGAACAAGCTATCAGAACATTTGATATGACAAATCCATATCAATCATAAAGAGGCATTATTCGTCTTTAGCCGATACGATAGGATTTCCATCAGCATCTGTCCAAGTCTGATCTTCAATCTCTTCTTCATTGGATTCCTCCGATGATTCTGTTGGCTCTTCATCAACACTTTCCTCTTCTTCACCATCGTATACTTCTTCAGACTCGAAGTACTCTTTCTTCTGCAATCGACGTGAACCCAGTGCTACAAAGACTCCCAATCCCACAACAATGGCCACAATAAGTCCATAGAGAAGGACAGGAAGTTCTTCAACTTCTTCAGCTGTTGTCCAAGAGACTTCACTTGATGTTTGACCTGCCTCATCTGCGATTAAATTACTCACAGCTTCTAGAACATCCGGATACAAGAATTTACAATTCAATGTTGTCGCTTCATCAGTGTAATGCCACCATGTGATTGGTACGACCTTGGATTCTCCAGGAGCAACTTCCCAATTGCCTGTATTTGCTGTTGTATCTGCCTCTTCTCCGTTGGTATAGCATCGAACATTTGGATTTGCAGTTACAGAACCTGTATTTGAAATTGTAATCATTGCATAGTGACTCTTCCCAGTATCTGCAGTCACTGAATCTGGTTCAATTTTATCGATACTTAGTGATGGGTATGTAATGTTGACAAATCCAGTTGAGGTTTTTGGTGCTGCTGCATCGGCCATAAAATCACCCCAGTTTGATTCAACAGTAATCTTGATCGTTCCAGTTTCTTGATTGTATTCACCTGACCCATCAACCCATTCAACGATTCTCTTGCTTTCGCTTGTTCCGAGGTCAACAAACCATGTGCTTTGGTCTGATTCGCCGTTGATGACTGTATTGATTGTGTTGCTGTTGTAACCAATTCCTGTTGCTACTACTGTTGCTACTTGAGCGTTGACGTGAATTTCTCTCTTGGAAAGAAGTCGAATCCATGCGTCAGTGTAGCCTCCAGTTCCAGTCGTCTCCTCGTAGTCAATTGTGGCTTGGTCATGTAGGATGATGTCTTCGTCTGTTCTCGAACCTAGGATCATTGAATTGTTGACCCCGATATGGGTTTGATCAGCAACATTGATTGGGCCACTGCCAACCAGTGTTGAGTCATTAAATTGACAAAGATGTTCACAACTAATGTTTGCACCCATTAATGTCGAGCCTTCTGAAACTAGAGTTCCATGATTGAAGATATGGAAGGATGGTTGATTCCATGAAAGGCTTCCTCCACTTTGCGTAAATTCTTCCGCAGAAATCGTTATCAGTTCAGCATTTGAATGGAATAGTTCGATATGAGTTATTCCAAATGGAAGTGGATAATGGTGATCGACTACGATCGAAAATTCTTGGTTCAAGTCCACAGTTGCCTCAAATGACGTTCCAGTAATCTCATTGGTTGTTGTCCCATTTATGGTCAAATTCAAATAGGCTTCCTGTGGTACGTTAATATTGAAATGGATGGTCATTACTGCATCAGTGTCTGTGATGCTTTCATCGATAACGATGTTGGTATTGTCAAAGATAAGAAGAGTTGAGACTGAAGATTGTCCTGTTAATTCTGCATGATCGAGATTGAGTGTTCCACCTTCTTCGACTGTTATTGTAGAATCTGTTGCGATTTGAGATTCACCGGTCCAAGTAAGGACACCTCCGCTTGCAACAATAACATCTCCATTGAAATTACCACCATTCCATGTTTGAGAATCAGAGACAGTTGTTGTTGTTCCGTTTGTAGGTGGTGATGCCAGTGCCACACCTGCAAAAAGGATGGGAATCATCATCAAAATTGTCAATACGCTTGCTGTTCGCATGGTTTGGCCACCATGTATTGAATCATCAATGCTTTGCCTGCATCAGTAAGGAACATCTTTCCATCCAATGGCGTATCCTATCAGGTTAAATCCACGATGAAGTACTGGTGTGATGACAATTATTGCGAGCATTGGATAGATGAGTTCACTTGAGGCTAGGAGCGAACCTCCCAAAAAGAGTTGACCCCAAAGGAAGACCATGATTGCGAACGGTAATGTGTCGAGTAGTGGTGCTTTGGAAGAAACATCCCCTTCTCGTTTCAAGCCTTGACGACGCTTGAAAAATGAACCTGTCAAATCACCAAATAAGCAAGCAAAGCCGAGAAATGATCCCAAGATATAGGCCGTAACCCAATCGTTTCCAATTGAAAACCAAGCATCTTCTGAACCAATAATTGGACTTGCAAATATGGCGGCTCCATCGAATTCTGTTCCAACGATGGCTAATTGAAGCACGCATAGCAAACCAGCAGTGAGCGATCCACCAATAAGTCCGTTCCAGGTTTTTCCATCACCAAGCATCCGATTGCCATCTTTTAGAGACCTTCCACCATCGATTGGCCACGGGCCATAACCTGTTTTTGGAAGCCATTTACCCCACATCATCGCAAAGGTATTTGCAATAAATCCTGGAAGATAAAGCCAGAGAGTCATCAAGACAAGTGAAAGAAAACCGAGTTCAGTGGCTGCATCAACGTTGCTCATGAAAGATTGGATTTCAATAAAGCACATGAAGCCTCTTGTTGTGAGCCCCCTTTTGCGGTTGAATTATCAGCCTAGATAGGTTGCGTCGGGTTATGGGTAGGTCAGTCCTTGTCGTAGGAGGTGGTGGGAGAGAGCATGCTCTATGCAGGTCGCTTTTTGAATCCAAATCCATCGATGATGTTCATGTTACTCCAGGAAACGCAGGGACCATGAATTACGCAACGAATCATTCGATCTCATCATCTGATATCGCAGGGCTCGTCGATTTATCTCGAAACTTACGTGTTGATTTTGTCGTTGTTGGTCCTGAAGCACCACTGTGCGATTCGTTAGCAGATCTTCTTCTCGAGCATGATATTCCTTGTTTTGGACCTCAAGCCCTTCATGCCGAACTCGAAGGATCTAAGCTCTTTGCAAAGGAAGCAATGCGTCGTGCAAATGTTCCTACAGCTGATTATCAAGTCCTCGATTCTTCAAGTGATCTTGAATCTGCTCTCGATTCGTATTCTCACAATCCGTGGGTAATCAAGAGAGATGTTCTCGCTGGTGGGAAAGGAGTTGTTGTCACCACCGACTATCAAGAAGCGATTGAATTCATCAACGATTCAATAGAATCCGATGGGCATGTTTTGTTGGAGTCATTTTTACCTGGTGAGGAAGCGAGTATGTTGGTCGTAATGGATGCCTCTGGATTTATTTGTCTGCCTCCAAGTCAGGACCACAAAAGAGTCTGGGATGGCGATGAGGGATTGAACACAGGTGGAATGGGCGCGTATTGTCCTGCACCTGTTGTCACTGAAAAAATCCATCAAAAAGTCCTTGAACAAATTGTTAAGCCAATGCATGAAAGTCTGTCTGTGATGGACGTTCCTTATCGTGGCGTTCTCTACGTTGGGTTGATGATCGATGAACATGGAGATCCATATGTTGTTGAATTCAATGTTCGCTTTGGTGATCCAGAATGTCAAGTAACACTCCCGCTCATCGCATCTGACGTGGGAGAATTGCTGTTTGCGGCTGCTACAGATTCTTTGCAAGAGTACGCTATTTCATTCCATGATAAACACTGCCTAACAGTCGTTCTCGCTTCAGAAGGATACCCACAATCTGCAATAAAAGGACGGGTCATTCTAGGGGCAGAGATTAACGAAGATACTGATGAGGCATGGGTTAGTCATGCAGGTACGAAAAGAGATGACTCTCATCAACTCATTTCAACCGGAGGAAGAGTCCTTGCTACGACAGCAATCGCTTCCTCTTTGAGGGATGCAAGGGCCCGTTCGTATCAACGAATGCAAGCGATTTCTCTCCAAGGTTCTCATCATAGATCGGACATCGGACATCGTGCTTTATGAAAGAAAAAAAATCCCATTGTGTTGCTTGATTTTGAGGACTCATTGACAGTAGGGATTAAAAGAGGGTCGAAAGTGGGCGAAGTGCTCCAGCATTGCTGCTGTCGAGCAATCCTCTGAGGGAAAACAATGGAAAAGGTATCAAAGACCTCGCAAAGGCCTGTTTTTGGTTGGCTCATCGCCCCACTTGCAGTGCTTATTGCAATACTAGCAAACTACGTCGACGGACTTATGTCGATCGACGTTGAATTGAACAAAGATGCGATGATGCCAATCATCGCCACTGGTGTAGCAGGATTACTTGCTGTAACACCACGTGTACTTCGTGAACTAGGTAACCTTCCAGATTCAATGACAGAAACAAGAATCTCCCTCGCTATGTTTGTCATTTCTCTTGTTGGTTCAGGACTTGTCGAGCGCAACATCGATTCGTTCACAGGTTTCACCTTCTTTATCGTGACATTTGGTGGGTATTTACTCGATACACGAGGCCGACATGAATGGATGACGATGCTCACCTTCGCAGGTGTCGGTGTACATTCGGCAATGGACATTACTGCTGCAGTTGGAGTAACGGAATATCTCCCAAGCGAATATCTCTTCCCGAATGCGACGCAAGCCTATCCTGTTGGCACATTCCAAAAAACAGCTCTTGGATTTGTCTTCTTTACATGGTTGACAATATTCCCGATCCTTGGACTTGCAATCGGTGTTGCAGGACGTGGATTATTGAGCCCTGCCAACGATAAAGGGTGGTTTGCTTATGGAACAGTCAAGGAAGGTGCATGGAATAGAAATGCACTTCCTCTTCAAATTGCACTCGTTATTTGGGCTGCTGCTCACCTACTCACAATCTGGCATTTCGACCAAGTTTCTATCGCAGACAGACTCAAACTTGGCGGTCTTGGCGGTGTTGAAGCAAACGGATATGCGGGATACTGGCCAGCACTTCTCACAGGTATTGTAGCCATCATCGTTTCTGGTATGGTTGCAGAACGTTGGCTTACTCGTGCAATGACAATCTCCTCTCTATGGATGTTGTATCTTGTTGGTTCCTGGTATGAATCAGGGTTCTGGACAAATGAGAGTTTCAACGACTCTTGGTCTCCTCTAATTTGGCTTGCAATCACGTTCTTTATCGGCGTGGCAATCTCGATAATTGGTAACCATGACAAGTATGGTGGATGGTCGAATCGAGAAGAGCATCGCCCTAGCGGAGCACGTGAATTCTGGAATGCACACTGGGCTTCTTTGCTTACTGCAGTAGCATTCATTGTTGGACTTGTGATTCGAATACAATGGTATGCCGTACCTTCAATGTACGCACAAGGAACTGAAAGTTTCGATATGACTGGTGGTTCTGACCCTTGGTACATGAAGCGTGTTGTCGATTATATTCTTGCACAGAACGCTCACCTTGTCTATGACGCAGATCGATTTTATCCAATTGGTGGAATCAATCCTCGACCACCGTTGTTCTCGTGGAGCCTAGCACTTGGTGCCATGGCTCTCCAACCATTCGTTGGTGAAACCAATGCTGTATGGTGGAGTATGCTCGCTCTTCCTGCTGTTTACGGTGCTCTTACAATTCTTCCAGTAGCAACGATTGCGAAAGATCACTTTGGAAAATTAACCGGAGTTATTGCAGCTTGGTTAATTGCATTCATGCCTGCTCACGTAACCCACTCCACTTGGGGATTGGCGGACCACGATTCGTTCGTAATGCTCTTTATTGCGATTGGATTTATGTTCTATCTTAGAGCAGTCAAATATGCAGGTTCTGAGAGACTTGTTCGAACCACTTCGATTCATCCTCTCGATATGATTCGTGCAATGGGTGCAGTTGCTCAACAGCGAAAGTATGCCATGTCAAACGCAGTTTTGGCAGGTGTTGCATTCGGAGCAGCCAGCCTTGGATGGAAAGGATTCGTCGTAGGACCTTCAATTCTCTTCCTTGCTTATGCCGCACAAGTTGCATTGAATATGTTCCGCAGAAGAGATTCGACAATAATCAGCACACTCTTCCTGACTATGCTATTCACGAATCTTCTGATGGCTCTACCGTTCTATGCTCATCCGCAAATGAACTTGGTTCTAGATGGCACAGGATTGCAACCATTCCTGTACATTCTGTTCTTCACAATTGTCATCATGTACATCACAACTGGATTTAGAGACAAGCCATGGCTTCTCGTTCTAGGTACTCTTGCTACAGGTGCAACCATCTTCTTTGCAATTCTTTACGTCTTGAAACTCACAGACGTAAGCAACGCTTGGGATGTTCTCTTCACAGGAAGTGGATACTTCACAAAGACCAAGATTTTTGGAACAGTTGCAGAAGCAAATGCTCCTGACCGTGGATACATGTTTGCAAGTTTCGGACCTGTTGTATTCGTACTTGCATTGGTTGTTGGACTCATTTGTCTATGGAAGACATTCAGCCAACGAAGTCAGATTTCACTTGTGTTTGGAATATGGATCTTTGCAGCTTCTTACATGTCATGGACTGCTGCACGTTTCCTCTTCAACGCAACTCCTGTTGTCGCCATCATGGGTGCAGCGGGAATTGCAGGATTATGGAAGTGGGCGAATTGGGATGGACTTGTTCGAACTTGGAAACGAGCTGGAATACGAACTCCTTCTGACCGTATTGCTGGGGCAAGAAAAGCAGTTTGGAGAACACCTACGTTCTCTGCCGTTCTTCTTGTACTGATTATGCTAACAGGTCAACAATTGACCTATGGATTGGATTCTGCTATACCGAGTAACTCCCCTGCAGAGGGAGACCTTGACGAAGATTTCTACTACACAATACCTGATATCCTGCGTTGGGATGACCTTGGTGTATCTCTTCTTGATAGCCGTGACTACGAAGCCTTCGGTGGCCGCTCTTACTTGGGTTCCTTCGGAAGTGGATTTAACGGCCTTCACTGGAACGATGCATTCGATTGGTTATCTGAACAAGATCAAGCACATATGGGTGTTTCTGACGAAGCTTCATGCAGTGAATTAGACGGGAATTGGCATGCGAATTCGAGTACTTGCGGTATGAAATTCTCAGATAAACCTGCCTTTGTCTCTTGGTGGGATTATGGTTTCCAAGCCTTGAATTCAGGAGAACACCCATCTGTTTCCGATAACTTCCAAAGTGGTATTCCAGCATCAGGTAACATGCTTCTTGCACGAAGCCAAACCGATTTGGTTGCTATGTTTATTCAACACCTTGCTGGCGGAGATCTTGCCTACAATATTAATCACGGAGATGGAGAACGAACCTTTACTCCTGGATTCGAACTGATATTGGATGAATTCTTGAACGAATCTCAAATCGATGAACTCAACCTTATCATGACCCAATCTGGAAAGGATATGGACCAAATGGCAGATGTTGTTGCTGACCACTCATATGAAGTCTACAAGAGCAAGGGTGATACATACATGGCGCGAGGATTCCCTCTGGACTCAAACGGAATTCCTGATACAAACCTAAAGCCTCACTACCGTGTTTGGTCTGGTGGCGAAATTATTCCTTGTGACAGCACCTTTAGCGACTACTGTTACAACGGTGACTTCGAAAATGAAACAATTGCGAACACTACATTCACGAACAATGCAGATGTAAGCAAAGAGATTGTTAACTCGATCACTCACTATACCTTTGGAGAATACTGGTACACCTCTGACTTAGTCGAAGAGTACACCTCCGTTTCCACAGGTCTTCACCGTGCAAACTCTCACATTGCTATGACAGTTCAACTCCTGACAAACGGATTATCTGAAGAACAAATCATTGACCTCTACACCGCCATCATCAAGATGGATGGATACGAAGTACAAGATTACGAAGGCGCTCCTGGTGAAACAATCACACGTAACCACGAAATTCGATATTTTGCTGTGGACGATAAACTGTATCCACGTGCTGGTCGATACAATTCTGATGCTGGCTACAATGGTGGTCGACCTCTCGGTATCTTTGGCGCACCTACAATTCTTTCAGGACAAGATTTCAACACATTCACAAGCGAAGTATACGAAACTGTTCGTGGTGACGAACCAATTCGTGAATTGTCCCGAGAGGAAGTTGATGCTGCAATGCTCAAGGATGTACTTGACCAACAGTCTGGTGCCGACATTGATCCACTTCAAGTGGACGATATCAGAGTAGACCATCTACCAGAATTCTTTGACACAATGCTTGCCCGTTCCTATGTTGGTTACGGAGCATCAACTCTTGGTGCCGATGCTGGGTCTACAAATCCACAGCCGAAGCAACAACTTCTACACAATGACGTAGGGACGAATTTCCTCCAACAAGCATACCCTCTTCCAGGTGCAATGATGAATCACTTTGTTATTGCAAACTGGTACAGTCCTAACGAATCATCAATCACGTTGAATCAAGCACGAACAGGTGTCGATATTTATGCAAATGCTGATGTTAAAATAATGAAGTACTATTCAGGTGCTGAAATAGAAGGAACTGTGTACATGGAGAACGAAGAAATTGGTTTGCCAAATACTCGAATTCTAATCGAAAGAGATGCATTCTCTGGAGAGGATATAATTGACGGTGACGATGATACGTATTGGATCCCGATTGGATTCACAGATACTGATGAAAACGGAGATTGGAGCTTTATTGCACCTGCTGGTCGAATTAGAGTGAGTGCTTTTGCGGGCATATTTGATGATACTGAAGCGATTCAAACAGTTCAAACCGGTGAATACCAAAGTGGTCTGGGCGACTTGTTGACAGATGTTAACACTGAACGTGATGTCTATGCAATTACCGCTATTCTCGGTCAAGTTGCAAACATGACTTGGCTAGGAGAATCCACACTCAACGTCACTGGAGCACAAGCTGATCGTTTGGAGGATGTTACTGAAGAGATGAACATCGAAGTCGAAGGTAGCGGTGTATCCGGTACTGTAGACTGGTCTGGCTTCGGTGAGTTCGCTGGAGAGCCTCTTGTTGAAACAGATTTCATTCTAAGGAACATTTGGTCCATGACAGAGAACTACACATTGACTACAACGAATGGTTCCTTCGATAGCGAAGAATCACGAGTTCTCCAAGGAACTGGGGAAGTAACCTTCTCCGATGTTGGTAGCTTCACAAGCGATGGTGTTGCACTTGCTTACAACTTCACAGGTAACTTTACTCGTGAAATTGGTGACAATCGTGTGTACTCAGGAAACGGAACATGGGTTGGAATAGGTACGCTTGAAGCATCATGGTTATCTCATGACAATGCATCACTGCCTTGTGGTGAGAATGAAACCATGCCTGCTAATGCCTCCTTATGTCTTCTTTCAACTGGTACAGAATTCTCAACATACCTCCTCGATGGAGAGGTTGAGGCGAATGGACGATTGACATCGCAAGGTGTCAGCAGCCTCAAGAAGGAACTTGTGGGTGAGACATTTGAAGGAACAGGATCATTCGATGGTATTGGTACACTCAACGGAACTGGTCTCTTCATAGGACCTGGATTCTTTAGTGGAGATCTCGTAAGTCCTGGTTCATTCTACATGACTGGGATTTTGCCAGGAATATACAATATGATTGCAGTTATGCCAAATGGCAGAGAAATCCTATTGCCTGATCCGGTTACTGTCGGTCTTGAACCAACATATGATCTTGCAATGACATTACCTGCATCACAGATATCAGACACCCTGTTGACCATGGATGGAGATGTTCTTGCGAATCAAGAACTTCAATTAATTGATGTTGAACTTGGCGAGGAATCTCTGATTTCCCTGACTTCTGGTGAAGATGGAAATGTATCGTATGGTCCAATCACTTCTGGATTCTACTATCTGAGAGTTGACCTTGATGAAGATGGCTTCTACGAAATGAATCAAACGATTCAAGTGTTTGACGACCCAATGAACATCACATTCGACCTTGGCGTTCCTCAGATGTATGACGTTACAATAACACTCAACGGTCCTGCTGGATTCGATGTATCTAATCGAACTGTCAACTTGACCGATCCTCTTGGATTACTACCACTCGATATGGTATCTGACGAGAATGGAGTCGTTGTGATCGAATTACCTATTGGAGAATGGGAAATTAGCGATAATTCAGATGAAGATTACATTCTAATCGAAGAATTCTCTGTTGTCGATGCAGACGTTACTCTTGACCTGACATACTCTACTTCAGTATGGGTCAATGGTTCAATCAATGCTCCAAACACAGCCGGATTGACGTACGAGGAATGGTTTGCTTTCCCAGAAGAACAGAAATTGTATGAGAATGCAAGTTCCGTCCCTGTCCGTTTCCATGGAAACAATCTTGAGTTTACTGCTGTGACTGACCAATTTGGAGAATTCAGTCAACGACTTCCATCAGGATTGACGTTCAACATTAACGCTGAGAGTTCAGTCTCTACATTCTCTGCTGGCGGTCTTGTGACAGTTGTTGAAGACATGGCTCCACTTGACGTAATGATCCTAAAACCAACGGTTGAGGTCATTGGAAATGTATACCTTTTCAATAATGAAACCCCATGGAATCAAGATATCCCTGAATTCGAACCTGTAGAAATTTATGCGACTTCTGAAGACGGTGTTGTCTGGAAGACTCTTGCAGACGCTTCTGGTGTGTTCCAAATTCAATTGTTGAATGGAACTTGGTCTTTCAGCATCCCTGAAGCAGCATACAATGCAGGAATAGTGACTGATTATTCAGTAACTGTCGCTGATGGAATGAACCCAGAACCAGTTGATTTGATTACCAATCCAGCCAACAGTACAGTCGTTCTCAACGTCTTCACTGACCTTGGCGACAGTGTGTTTGAGAACGGTACTGCGATTCGTCCAGATATTCAATTGATCCCAGTATCACAGATTGGTGAGCAAGTTAACTTAACCTCCTCTGATTATTCAGAAGACGGTATTGTTGAAGCGGTTCTAAGTCCTGGTATCTATGCAATTCAAACCAATCACCTCGATGCTGCTGATGAAAATGCATCGGATGCAAGCTTAGAATTCAATGGAGTTCTCGATGTTATCGCTATTGGACTTAATGGACCTGAAGAGGCCATCGTTGTTCCAATCGTTGATGAATGGAGAGTTACAGGTACTATTTCATGGATGAATGGCTCTGCAATGGTCGAGAACATTCTCCTTGCATCCGCTGACGGAACAGGATATGTTCCATTGAATGTTGATGCAAACGGAACCTTCGCTGAATATGTCCCTACAGGCGACTATGTTGTTGTCGTAGCACCTATGCTAAACGCTGATGGTATCATGGAATCATTGCGAATGCCAATCACAGTTGATTCTGATGCTTCGCAGCGAATCGACCTCAATATGAGCATGATTGAAACCGTTGAGGTCTCACTCACGCTCATGGAATCTGGTACCAATCAAACATTGATTGGAAAGGAAATTGTCTTGGTAAGTCATGACGGATTCGGTAACATTACAATGAATCCAACCGATGCTGATGGTAATGCTACACAAATGCTGATGCCTGGTACATGGAGTCTCTTCATGAACGAGACTGCTGCACAACGTGTATGGTCACTCGACACTTCGAGTTCCCCTCAATCGCTTACTGAAAACACAAGCCTAGGAATGGTCTATGCCGATCTTGAAGTCGAAATTGGTGGGAAAGCATTCTGGGATGTTAACGAAGATGACATAGGAGATGCTAATGAAGGCGTTGAAGGTGCGAACGTAACCATTCAAGGAGGAAGTCTCGATACAGTCATCCAAACCAATGAAAACGGTGTTTGGAGTCTCTATGTACCAATTCTTGAAAATTACACAGTTTCTGTAGCAAAGGATGGATTTGGTGTTGTCAATTATGATGATAACAATTCAGGATTCTACGTCGTTGGAGGCGAGCCACTGTCACAAGATATTGAAATGGCAGCTGCACAAGTATCCGTTACAGGAAGTGTCACTGATATCCTCGATTCTGATCGTCTTGATGGTGCAAGTATTGTTCTTTACGGAACTGCGGAAAACCAAGAAGAAATGATTAACGTCACAGGTACATATGCAGCAGATGAATTAACCTTCACTCAATCCCTCGAGCCAGGGCAATGGGTTGTTGTCGTATCTGAAGCAGATGCTCCGTTTAACGGCGGTGGAATTGCAATTGGTATTCTCGATGCAGCAGTACAAGATGGTGGTACAGTTGACCTTGTTATGAGCAAGGGTGGCTGGATTGACCTCAATACTCAATTCACGGCATTCAACTTGCAACCATACAACGCAGGTACGGATAACGCTTCTTCGCCAGTTCAATCTGTTGTGGAAGTTGAAATCGACCTTGGTGAAGGACAAGTATGGAACATGCCTCTCAACTCAGATGGTACGCTTGAAGTCTTACTTCCATCAGGTTCAGCCTCGTTCTCTTCCGAATTCACAACAGTTCAAAGAGACTTGACAATGAACTACAGTTCAGGAGTCTCAATTGAGAACGGAGATGAAGGTCGAACTTCAATTATGCTTTCATACAACAGAAAGACCAACAGTGATCTTACACTCGGCGTCAACAATGTCGTAAACGCTACAGGCCTTACAAACGAAAACAGAGAGATGACTGCCACAATTTTGACCGATGATGATGCGAACTACTCAACCATTGAATTTGATGTTCTTGCAACATACGAAGGAACAGAAATTATGGATACCTTCGCAGTTACTGGTACAGTGACTGTTTCACCTGACCAAGCTGATTGGAGTCTTGAATTCTACAACGGCAGTGCATGGGTTGATTCAATTGACCTCTCACTCGGTATTGGTGATGTTGATGCAAATGCTACAATGAACGGAACAGTTCAAGCAAGAATCAATCTTCCGTCGGTTGAAGATGCTTGGCATCTCGATAATGGACACACTTTGAACGTCCGCTTCATGGCAGATACTGGAGACATGACTGAAGTGTCACTCAAGGTTGCAGTTCCGCAATACTTTGGGTTCAACACTACGGATGTAACCGAGACTGTGGGTGTATCGCCAGGTGGTGTGACTACTGCAGGATTAACGATAAACAACAACGGTAACGGTGATGATACATTCACCTACGAAGTACTTGACAACCTTCCTGAAGGATGGACTGTTGGTCCGATGAACGATGTTACAACCATTGCAAAGGGTAACATGCGAGATTTGGCATTTACAGTTTCCTCAGATACAGCATTCGAAAGTGGTGAAGTAGTCATGACAGTTCGAATTAGCAGTGAAAATGGTGAATCTCAAGACGTTGAAATTACAATCGAATCCGCAAGAATTTCATTATCATTCGACGAAGATAAGACTCAATCAAGAAGTAATACCTTCGCCGATAAAGATCCGAACAATGTCGTGATTGTTATTGAAAACTCTGGCCTACGTTCAGCAAGCGAAGTAACCGTCTTCCTAACACCTTCGAGCGGACAGGAATTTAACAAAACTCTCTCTGTTCCAGCTCTTGGTTCACAGGACTTCCTCTTCAATTTGTCAGCAGCATCTCAAGGAATTGAGAGATTTGATGTTCGAGTCGAAGTAAGTGGTGATGATGCAAACTTTACAACTGGTGATTTGCCAAACGAGGACTTCGGAATTGAATACATTGTACAAGGGTCGGATGAGGAAGACAGTTCATTGATTCTCGTCGCAATTGTAGCGTTAATCATCATTATTCTTTACTTCGGTATCAAGGCGGCACGAACTCGTGGCGGCTCAGGTACTCGATTCTGATACGTAAGAAGACAAGGTTTGATACCATAAGAGCCCCACCTCTGTGGGAGGAAGATGGAGGAACTTCAAGGAATAGAGTTGCTCCCTGAGCCAGGTGAGCCCAGAATTCTTTCCGCGATTGACCCCAGTACACGAGGTTTCCAAGATCAATGGAGAGCGGAGGTAACTGGGTGGGCGCCCGTAATACCAGAGCCAGTATCAATTCGACCGAGAAGAGTGTTATCAGTTGTTTCTGGTGCAGTCATTGCTTTGGTGATGGCACTTATCGTGATTCTCTGGCAATCGGATCTTCTTATCTTGGAATTACCTCCACCTTCATCAGAGTGGGCCTTCGAAGATACTAACATTCGAGAATTACAACAAGACGGTCTGACAGGTGATGACGTAAGACTCTGCATGGTCGATACTGGTATCTCTCTAACTCATTCAGCTCTCGCAGGAACAACGATTGAGTTCAAGGACTTTGTCGGTAGTGAAGTGTCTCCAGTTGATTACGGTTCGATTTCGCACGGTACGCTCATGGCTGGTCTCCTCATTTCTTCAGGATATCAAGATGGTATCGCACAGGGGATTACTCTTGGAATGGCAGCTGCTCTAAGTGCAGATGGTGACGAGAATACAGGTTCTGAATCAAGAGTCGCCTCTGCCATCCGGTGGTGTATTTTTGATTTTGAAGCGGATATTATCTCGCTTTCCCTAGGAGGTGAACAAAATCAAGAAGCCTCACGAGAAGGCGCAACAGTTTCCGCCACTCGACAAGCACTCGATCTTGGAATCTACGTGGTTGCAGCAGCAGGAAATGATGGTGGTTCATCAGATGATGGTTTTGTTAGTGCTCCTGGTAACGTCCATCTAGCTATTACAGTTGGTGCATCAGATCGCTTCAATGAAGTTTGGTCAAAATCTTCAGCTGGAGAGCAAGTCGATTCAGACGGTAATCTACGAGAGTACCCCAATCAGAAACCAGAATTAACCGCTCCAGGTGTTTCTATTGTATCAACTGGAATGAACGATGAATGGTATTCCTCTAGTGGGACCTCCGATGCTACGGTATTTGTCGCAGGAGCTCTTGCATTGATTCTTGAAGAACATCCTGAATTAAAGCGAACAAATGAATCTGGAACCGATTGTATTGAACTTGTAAAATCATCTCTGGCCTCATCACTTTCACCCGACATGACGCATGATACACGCAAAGGATATGGTGTTCTCGATGCTAAAGCATGGATGGATTCTATTCCATCAACAATAGACTGCTGAGCAAATATACCGCTCTATCAACAGATCAATATTGGTTTCTAGTATGATATTATTGGAGTAAAATGATATTATTGAAGGCTTATAATTGATACTTTTAGGTATTTATGATATTTTAATGACAGTCGGCATGGGCGCAGTATTATATTCGTTCAGGTTCTCCGAAGGTTTAGAGGAATTGAAATGAGATTCACAAATACAGGAAAAAGTGTCGGTTTAGTAGGATTACTACTCACATCGTTATTGATGGGTCTTATGACCGTACCAGCGGTAAGTGCTGTAAACGAGACTTCTAGCGGAACGATCACCACAACAGAGACTTGGAGCGGTACTCACACCGTTACAGGTGACGTCATTGTAGCGGAAGGTGCCAAACTTGTCATCAATGCTGGTACGACTGTTAACATCAAAGCGGGTGCTTTCATTGAAGTCGAGGGTGCGATCTGTGCAGGTTCGGCTTCTTGTGGTGCCAGTCAGGCTAGCGCTTCCTCTCCAGTCCGCTTGAGTTGGTATGCCCCTGCTGATACATCTATAGTCGGACGATGCAGTGTTCAAGGGAATAATTTGTTGAACAACCCAGATGCTGCATGCGGTTCTGGTGTTATGATTCGAAATACAATCAACCAAGCATCAACAGGTCTGTCTCACGTCCAATTCGACAAAGCTTACGGTACACCAGTCTATGTAAGTTCATTGCAGGTTGTGAAGTATGCAGCACTCATTTTTGACGGTTCATCCGCAACAGCAGATAATCTCGGCTTTTCTGATATCAATACGACAAACTTGATTGCAATAGATCTAGCCGCACCATCGATAAGAGACTCAACCTTTAGTCTTGGAGTTGATGGACTTGGGTACAACGGTCCTGGTGTCGAAGCATTCAGCGCAGGTGCTGGTATCTTGTCCAAATTCAGCATCACTGGCTCAGAATTCACAGGCGATGCTGATGCTTCTTGTGAGGATGGAATAAGTTTAATCTATTCCGAAGATTCCTTCATTGAACTAGATAATCTCGATATCAAGGATAATGCACAGGGTGTGTTCCTTCGGGGTTCATCAGGTTCCTTTGGAAATTCAACACTTGACGTAAAATGCAACGGTATTGACACCAATTCTCACAAGATGACCGGTGATTATTCACACACACTCTATGTCGATAACAATCAAATCACAACTGGTGATGGTGCTGGAATTACTGCTTATGATGGTTCAATTATCTCTGCAACTGGTAATACGATTACAGGAGCAGCACAAGGTTCCGGATTTGGTATTCGTGATTCGACAGTAAGTGCTCATCAGAACACGATTGGTCCAATCACTGGTTACAACGGCTTCTGGGTGTTTGGAAGTTCTGATGTAGAACTCGAGAACAATACTATTACTAATATCGCTAAGGAATCGATTAAGATTGGTGAATACCTCTATCAGGATAGCGGAAGTAACTACCCAAGCCCTTCACCTAATCGTGCATACATCGCAAACAACATCGTTGCCAACAACACAGGAGTTTGTAACTCCGTTTGGATGTACGGCGGCGATTTCCAATGCCCTGCAATTCATATCTTTATGGCATCTGCTACAATCGTAGGTAACACTGTTACTGGAAACGCAGGTGATGGAATTCGAATCAAGGGTTCAATTGTAAACGTCCAAGACAATACAATTGAAGCAGGACAGTTTGCAGCCAATATCAGTCATTTTGATAACAAGTATGGATCTAAATTTGGTTCAATTGGTTACTTTTCAGGCAACACTTGGACAAATGCCACACAAATTTACAACATCTCTGAGTCAAGAGTAACCGTTCAGTCAGAATATATTCCAGATGTACAAGGTGGATACACGCACCCAGTAATGCTCTCATGGCAAGGTGCTGAGTGCCCCTTTGTACAATCTGAGTGTTTGTTGCTTCCTGATACGAGCATCATGCCTCCTCGAGACATGCCGCTCGCAATTGAATTGGTAAACAACTCGACAGTGTTCTCTTTTGCTGATTTGCAGAATTTTGATGCTACGAAAGTTCACGTTCAAAATCAGAACTCTGCTTGGGGTTCTCAAGTTCGAGAAGGTGAACTTGTTCGCTATCAAGTGAAAGCTAAGAACAGCAACGTTGCAGGTGCAACGGTCATCATCAAAGATGCTACAGGACTGCCGATGTATGAACTCACAACCGATGAATTTGGATTTACTCAACAAGTGTCTCTTCCATCAGATTTCCTGTTGGATCGAAATTGGAATCACATCGTGGGAGAGTCTGATGTCACAATACCTGGTGCTCTCGATGATGATGGAAATCCAATTGTCGTGACAGAAGATACCTGTTCTGATGGTTATGACAACGATGGTGATACCTACGTCGATGATGCAGATACAGACTGTGTAAACGGTAGAGAATTACCATTCTATATCGTCGAAGCATACAAATTCAACAAAGGAAAGAAGGATTTCAACTTCGTTTTGAGTGGACCTGTTGACGATATTATCAATCTTGATAACCTCCGCCCAGGAGTGACAATTGAACAATACGATGGGGATTCGTTTGCGATCAATGCCGTTATTACTGGATCTGCTTGGGATGGACAACTAGGTGGTCAGACCGATTATCTGGCTAATCAACTTCAATTTGGCTTGGTTGATCGTGTAGAGATTCAACCACCAGGCAGTTCAGATTGGTATTATGCGGTTGATACATCAGGTGCTAATGGAGAGTTGACAAAAGAAAATCATCCATTCAAGTCCTGGTCATTTGAATGGGACCTATCAGCTCATCCTGAAGGTGAAAGCGATGTAACATTCAGAATCCGTTCATACGATGGTCTTGATTACTCTCCAATTGAAGTACGAAAATTCAAACTTAACCTCGTACCTCCTACACTATACCTCAACGAACCTCTTGATGGTTCAACACACACGAACGGTAAAATCCTCTTCACAGGAACTGCTTCTGACCCGTATTCAGGTACTTGGGGATCCGATATCCAAGATGTCTGGTTTGATGTAACTGGACCGAATGGATACAGTTCTCACTTTGCAATTGACGGTACAGTCGCATGGGCTTATCAATGGAATTTCGATGAACTTGAATCGGGTGAATATCATTTCGAAGTTTGGGCGAGTGACAGTGACTACTGTGATGATGAGCAAGATATCTGTGTTGTTCAAACAAGAACAGTCATTGTCGTGAACGATAACATCATTCCAATCGTTGATTTACTTGAGCCAGACGGTACACAAACAGTTCGTGCAAGCACGAACACGACCTTGATTGGATTTGCAAGTGATGGTGCTGATGGAACGATTACTCGTGTTGAAATCGTCATCACAGACCTTGCAAGTGGATTGATTCTCAACAATGGCCCTGGACCTGTAACTGATTTCATTAAGACAGGTCCTGGATACACATGGACTGCTTTGTGGGACACGAGTAAACTCGACCACCAAGGTCAGTATGAAATAAGTGTCAAAGCTTACGATGGTGAAGATTATTCAGTTTCTGATGTAGTTCGAATCACCATCGATAAGCCAACAGATGAGAACAATATCCCTCCACAATTCGATAGAACAAACTGGAAGAATACGATCCCAATTTTCTGTGTCAAAGATTCCTCATCCGAAAACCAATGTGGTGGTGGCGCTTCTATCGATTTGAAGGATTTCTTCTCAGATCCTGATGGTGGATTTGATGAACTGAGTATCGATTTCGTCGATGACCCAACAGTTTCAGATGATAATTTGCATCCAGTTTATGTTGTCATTGATAGTAATGGTGTTGCCAGATACGATCCAGCAACATCGCGAACAGATGAGGAAATTGACAAATGGACTCTTGAAAACGTTCGATTCGTTGTTCGAGATACTCAAGATTCAGTGATTTACTCAGAGGGTGTTACATTCTTTGTTCAATCCATTGAATTCAATGCACAGCGAATGGATGCTGGTGAGTCAGTAACTGCTGATGATCCTGCTGTCTTTAACGGAACTGGATTGCCTGGAAGCAGAATTGAAGCACGTACCGTTTCAAGCTCAACATTTGTAAAATCTGTTGTTGTTGGTGACAATGGTATCTGGTCGATGGAACTTACCTTGCAAGACATGAATGATGCTTCAAATGAAATCAAGTTTGAAATGGATGGCCAAACATTCGGAGGCACAAACGATCCAACAGGGTTCAATGTCGCAGTTGGTGCTGAAGATGATGGTGGAAATTTATTGCTCATCATTGGGTTGGTTGTTGCAGCTCTTGTCCTACTTGGGGCTATTGGGTTCTTCTTCATTGAACTTGAAGACATTGAAGAGGAAGCATTTGAAACTGAAAATCAACAAGTTGTCGAAGAAGATCCATATGCATGGGGTCGCAAAGATGTCGTAGAAACTTCTGCACCACAGCAACCGCAACAGGTAGTTATACAACAAGTTCAACCTGAGGCGGCTGAAGCCTCTGGTCAGCATCCTGGATGGCTATGGGACCAAGAATCGAATCAATGGGTCCCAGATCCAAATTACCAACAACCTTCACAATAAACGGTGAGTGGATCTGATGATTGCCAAACCTGGGGTACAGGAAAAAATCCTGTTGCATCTGCTTGATTATGCAGATTTCAAGGAAAAAGTGGAGGTTCCATTTTCACTTTCACAAATGGGAATTGCAAACGCTGTAGCGATTGCACGTTCAAATGTACCTCGTGCAATATCTGGATTAAGAGACCAAGGCCTACTCGTAGAACGACAAGCTCACGTACATGGTGTTAGTCGAAAACGAAAAGCGTATTTTTTGACTGACTCAGGAATTATAGCCGCAGAAGATACCTGGGAGCGACTTCGTCAATTCCAATTTCGCTGCATAGGTTCTGATGGTGAGGCGTTGACCACCACTCTGGGTTCTGCTCATGAAGTTCTACCATTTGCAATGAGACCCGTTGATATTATTCGTTATCTTGATGATAATTTAATTCTCGATGTCCGCCCACTTACAGAAGATCTCATAGAACGTGATTTATCGAAGCAAGTTGAGAAACAGTTGGTAACCTCTCTGGGTGACCTTCCGAGGTTACGTCATTTCTATGGCCGTGAAAAAGAACTTGATAACATGGTCAATTTGCTTGAGGCAAGAGCTACAACTCTACTCGTTCCTGGTATAGCTGGTATTGGTAAAACAACAATTGCTGCTAAATTGATTGAACGGTTTATGCATAGAAGAAATCTATTGTATCATCGTTGCCAAGATTGGGAAGGGTCTCGTGCCATGTTTGAGGCAATAGCAGACTGGTTACTCAACATTGGAGATTCATCTTTTTCAGATTATCTTGCAGCAACACCAGTTCCAAAACCAGATGATGCAGCACGAATTTTAGTTGACTCGTTAGAAAATACTCTTACATTAATCGTGATTGATGATTTTCATAAAGTCTCAGATCCCATTTTATTCCAAACCATTCAATCGATGACGCTTGGTTTGTTGGGTAGTGAAGAGTCAATTGGACTCGTTATCTTCTCACGCTCATTCAAACCTGTTGTTCCAACAAAAGATGCAGAAGGAAGAATTACCAGTTTGGTATTGCCACTTGATGGATTGGATTCAGAATCTGCACGGCATATACTTTCAGGCTTTGATGATCTTTCCACTGAGCAATGGCTTCACATCCATGGGTTATCTCGAGGCCATCCACTTGTGTTGGAATTGATTAACAGAGGTGCTTCAGCGGGAGCATTTCACGACACACTCGAGCATTATGTTACGAAGGAAATTTTCTCGAAACTTACAGCAGAACAAAAGCGAGTACTGACTGTACTCTCAATCTTCAGGGAATCTGTAACGCTCGAAGCATTACTTGCCCACGAACTTGACGTTGATGTCTTGGATAGTTTAGTCGAGCAAGGTCTAGCAAGGCAAGTTGACACAGATGTATTTGACGTGCACGATTTGATTCGTGAATTTTTACTTCAAAGTTTAGACGAGCGAACTAAGAAAGAAGTTCACAACAGTTGTGCAGCATATTATGCAAAACAGGCAAAGAGTTCAGAAGCCACACTTGAACAAATCTACCATGAACTTGCATCCGACCACCAAAAAGAAGCGATCTCTAAGATTGTAGAATTTGGTCGTGATATCGTTTCACAAGGTCACCTTGAACTTCTTAGTCTCATCGAGCAAGTGAATACGGACGGCCTCAAGCCAAAGATACTGGCTCCAATGCTTCAACTTCAAGGTGATATATTGCTCATGTTAGGTCGATTTGAGCAAGCTTCAACAACTTTCGAGCATGCAAGTTCCGCATCACAATCGGCAGGTTCTGAAGTAATTTTTTCTGAGATTCTTGGGTCCCAGGCTGATATCGCCATGAAGCAAGGCAAAACAGATTCTGCTCTTGAATCTCACAAACAGGCACTTGAAGTTCAGGTGAAGTTAGGCGATTCAAAAGGGGCTGCTAGAACCTACAACAACATGGGGTATTTGTATCGTAGAAAGAATGACAAATCAAAGGCATTGGCAGCATATTCTGAAGTTGAATCGATTCTCTCAAACGATCATTCCTTACTGGGTGCTCAGATTATTTTGGGGAGAGCACTGCTTGATCTTGGTGAAGTGGAGCGAGCAAGACAGCATGCATTCGAGGCATTTGAACGAACAGACGAAGGTGAGGACCTGTTACTCCATGCCCGCGCTCAAGCACTCCTGGGAAGATATCATGCCAAAATGAATGACTCAGAAACATCTCTTCATCATTATTCGGAGTCACTCAATGTGATGTCTGATGCAGGAGACCCTGTTTCTTTGGTTGAAATCACAATCTTGTTAGGAGAAGTTTTGGAAGACAGTGGTCGCAGTGAAGAAGCTCTGGAACGGTATCGAGAAGCACTCATCATCGCAGAAGCAAACGATTTGCGGATGCAAATAGGTGAATTATTGTCTAAACTTGGTGGTGTAGCTCCGGATCGTCAACGTAGAATGGAATACTTACAACGAGCCCTAGCAGTGTTTCGAGAATTAGGTGCACGAACTCGAATGCGAGAAGTACAAGCTCAGGTTCATTCTGCAGTTATGGGCCGTTAGAACATCGGACGGTCCAATTCAAGAGAAATTTTGCCTTCATGGTGAACCACCCAGATGTATTCCACACCTGCGAGTTCGACTGTTCCTGTATGGGGTGATCCACCTGTTCCAGACAATGATCGTTCTGTATCAAGTTCCCCCCCTGCATCGTACAAAATCAACTGTGTATCTGTTAATTCAAGAGTAAATTGAGACTCATCTGCTTCTGTTGCTCTCCAATAGACCCTTTCCGCATAGGATGTGTTGTCAATACGACTTGCAGTATCTGTTCGTTCAATCGCAGAAGCAAGGTCGTTCATATTGGCATCAATTGCTTCTTCGTTCCAACGTTCGCGAGTTGCAGTTTCGATATCATATATCCAAAGACTGAACATTGTGAGGAGTAAGACTCCGAGTAAGAATGTGAACACGTATCCAAGTTCAGTTGCAGCAGCCTCAGTCCTACGTTGGAGTTGCGATTGTCTCAAGCAATCACCTCCGCAACGTAGGCATCAAGAGATGAAATTTGCAATGAAAATTGAATTGGTTCACCAGCGGTATGCCAGATCGATTCAGATGTACCAAAACCAGGATCAGGGACCCATCCTACATAATCTGATAAAAGATCAAGCCTACCTGGGTATATTGTCCAATCAAGACTTGACTCAAGGCCATCTGTTGAAGTCAAAGCAATCGCTTCACCGTAAGGTTCAGCCCATCCTCTGCGAACTTCGTATGCGATATCACTCGCGAGGCTGGTTCTTTTGGAGAG